>NZ_JALKFW010000163.1:0-49735 GCF_023243055.1 Frankia sp. AgPm24
TGCTGAAACGCGGGGAGATCGCCAACCGGGTCCTGGTCGACGTCGACCATCTCACCGGTCTGGTCCGCCGGGGCATGCGCCGGGTCGGGCGTCGTCCTGACCTACTCGAGGGCTGCCTGGCGGGCACCGGACTGACCTTGACACCACCCCATGATCAAGCGGCCGACCTCACGCATTAAAGGTCAGTAGCCTCGCCCGGGGTTGCGGGCACGGGCACGGTCTGCGTCACAATGACAGTTGCTGGAGCGGCGTCCGCAGCCTCCGAACTGTCACTGTTGGAACATCCCCGGGTGATCAGCACGGCGACGAGGACGAAGGCGACCAGAAGGACGATGACCAGCCATGGAGGTGTGTTTCCCCTCCGCGGAGGGCGAGGCTTCTGCCAGCCGGTACGGAAGATCCTGCCACGGTCGTCGTAATCGTCCTGGTTGTTCGCCATCACGGCGATCATAGAGGGTGGTACCTCTGGATAAGGCGACACCTGGACACACGTCTCCCCGCAGAACCTCTCTTTTCTCCACTACCGCTCAGCCAGCCTGCCCAGGACCGCATCCAGAGAATCCATCCGGTGGGCCGCGGCACTCAACGACAGCTACTGACGCAGTCGGGTGTCTCAGAGCAGGCCGGCGTCGTGGACGAGCAGGGCGAGCTGGGTGCGGTTGGTCAGGTGCAGGTGGGTGAGGATGCGGGTGATGTGCGCTTTGACGGTGGCGGTCGACAGGTGCAGCCGGGTGCCGATCTCGGCGTTGGTGTGGCCGTGGCCGACGCCGAGGGCGACGTCGTGTTCGCGGGGGGTGAGGCCGGCCAGGGCGGTGCGGGCGCGGATGTGGGTGTCGGCTTCGGTGGTGGTGCGTGCGAGCAGGCGGCGGGTGATCTGCGGGGCGAGGATGGGTTCGCCGGCGGCGACGCGCAGCACCGCCTCGACGATGCGGGTGGGCGGGGCGTCCTTGAGCAGGAAACCGCCGGCGCCGGCGCGCAGGGCGGCGAGGACGTTGTCGTCGGTGTCGAAGGTGGTCAGCACGATCACCTCCGGTGGGTGGGGGTGGGCGCGTAGCCGGCGGGTGGCGCTCAGCCCGTCGAGTCGGGGCATGCGCAGGTCCATGAGGACGACGTGCGGTGCGTGGGTGTCGACGGCGGTCAGGGCCTGCGCGCCGTCGCCGGCCTGCCCGACCACGGAGATCTCCTGCTCCTCGCCGTCGGGTGTTCCGCTGCCGCGGGCGCCGTCGAGCATCAGGGTCAGGCCCGCGCGTACGAGCGGGTCGTCGTCGACGAGCAGTACCCGTATCCGCGGGCGCGCCCACCCGGGTGGTGTCGGTGTGGTGGAGGCCTGCGCGTCGGGCGGTTCGGGGTGTGTCATCGGGGCCAGGGCAGCTGGGCGTGCAGGTGGAACGTTCCGTCGACGTGCTGGTGGTCGAGTTGGCCGCCGGCCAGGCGGACCCGTTCGGTGAGCCCGACCAGCCCCATCCCGGAGCCCGGCGACGCGGGCGACGCCGCCCGGGATGGGACTGTCGTCGACGCGGGCGCTACCGGTGCTGTCGGCGGCGGGGGCGCGTCGGGGGTGGCGGGCAGCTGGTTGACGAGGTCGAGGGTCAGGCCGCGACCGGGGCCGCCGCGGACGGTGAGGTGGACGGGCTGGCCGGGGGCGTGCCGGTGGGCGTTGGTCAGAGCCTCCTGTACCACCCGGTAGGCGGCCCGCCCCACCGCGGGCGCCAGGGTGTCGATCTCGGGGAGGCGCCCGGTCGCAGGGTCGCGGTCGTCTGCGCGGCGGCCGTCGGGGTCGGCGCCGACACCGGGTTCCGTCTGGGCGCCATGGTCGTCCTGCTCGCAGGCGGCGGGGCAGGCGGCTGGATGGGCGGGCAGGTCACAGGTGTGGCGGATGGGGGTGCCGGCGGCGCGAACCCGGGCGAGCAGCTGCGGGAGGTCGGCGAGGGTGGGTGGGGGCCCCGCGGTGTGCTCGTCGTCGTCGCGGAGGACGGCGATGACGTCGCGCAGCTCGTCGAGGGCGCCGGCCACCTGCTCGCGGATCACCCCGGCGGCCTGCGCCAAGGCCTGCGGTGGCGCGTCCGGCCGGTACTGCAGTGCCCCGGCGTAGGTGGCGAGCAGGGACAGCCGGTGGGCGAGCACGTCATGCATCTCCCGGGCCAGCCGGGTGCGTTCGCCGGCGCGGGCCGCCGCGACGCGACGGGCCCCGTCGGTTTCGGCGCGCCGCGCCCGTTCTTCCAGCGAGGCGAGCAGCGCCGCCCGGGCGCGGGCGAGCCTGCCCCAGCCCAGCAGACCGGCATGGGCGACGACGACCAGTGCCAGCAGCCAACCAAGCGGGAGCCCCTCCGGCGGTCGCAGCACCCCGCGGGTGACGTGCGCGCCGATGCCGGCCGCGGCGACGGCGAGTGCCACCGGCAGCCGGCGACGGGCCGCGACATGCAGGACCGCCAGGGTCGCCGGCACGGTGGCCGTCGAGGAGAACATGGCCAGGGCCGCGAGTAGCAGCGCCGTGGGCACCGGGGCGCGGATCAGCGCCGCCAGCAGCGCCCAGCCGACCAGCCCGGCCGCGATGTCCACTGCCGCCCAGCCGCTGTGCGGATGGGCGGCGATCTGAGCCCACACGGTGAGGCCGACCGGCGCGGCGCACACGACCAGTGTGATCACGGTCGCCGTGGTCCGCGCCTGACAGCGGGCCTGCCGATCCTGCGATGTCTGGCTGTCGCCGCAGCCGTCCGCGGTGCTCGGGGTGCGCAGGTCCAGGCGGCTCAGCCCGCTGAGGCCGCCGGCGACGACGGCCAGGCCCACCGGCCGCAGGCGCTGCGCTGGATGCATGAGCCGAAGGGTACGGGCCTCTCGCGTGCCTGCCCACCGACCAAAGTCGATGCGCTCTGGCCGGTCGGCTGATGTGCGCGGGGCCGCGGGTCGGAGATGGTTCTGCCGTGCAGACATCACCCGGGTTCCGCCCGCCCCGTGTCCCCTTCGCCCGGCGCGCACCGCGGGCCTGTCACCGTCGCGGTGGTCAGCGCCCGCACAGGCATGCCGGCCCTGGCGCGGCCGGGGTCTGGGGCGGGGTCTGGATGCGGCGGGGGCGGGTGGTGCTGGGGGCGGTCGGGGTGGCCGTGGTCGGCTGGGTTGTGGCGGTGCCGCTGGCGGGGGTGTCCCTGCGGGTTCGTGCTGGCGGTGGCGAGCCGGCGGTGGTGCACGGCGTGGGGTTCGCCATGGTCGTCCTCGCCGCGGTGCTCGCCGGGGTGGCCGCCGCGGTGCTGCTGGCCGTGCTCGAACGGCGCACCCGGCGGGCTGGGCGCTGGTGGGTGAACATCGCCGGTGCCACGCTCGCGAGTTCCTTCGCCGGGCCGCTGCGGGCGGCGGATGTCGCCACCGGGATGGCTCTGGCCGGGCTGCACCTGCTGGTCGGTGTGACACTGATCGTCGGGTTCGCCCGCACGATCCGCTGTTCGCCGCCCGCAGACGGATGCTGACCGTCCCCGCGGCGCGGTCGATACCAGGCGGTCGGTGGCAGATCAGTCGCGCTGGTCCAGGGTGGCGCGGGCGAGCCGCAGCAGGGCGGTGTGGATGTCGTCGGCGCTGCCGGTGGCGGGCAGCGGATGGAACAGGTCGGCTTCGGGCAGGCCCGCGTACGCGGCGGCGAACGCGGTCAGCCGGTCGAGGTCCTCGCGGTCACGTCCGCGCAGCTCCACCCGTCGCTGCGCCACCGTCACCGGGACCGTCAGCCAGACGACCAGGTCCGGGGTGGGCAGGTGCCGGTAGGCGGCCCGAACCCACCGCTCACCCCGCGCCGCGGCGCCCACGGCCGCGGGATGCTCGCGCAGGCGCATGGTGGCGTACTGGCAGTAGGTGTAACGGTCCATGACGGCGACCTCGCCGCGCAACCACGACAAGCCGAGCCCGATCGTGATCGCCGTGGCGCGGATCGTCGCCTCGACGGCGAGGTGACCGCGCTCGCCGAGCAGGTCCGGGCCGTCACGGCGGCCCAGACGGCGGGCGAGCGGGTCCAGCAGTGGCCGTCCGCCGCCGTTCTCGTGGTAGCGGGCGGGCCGCCCGGCGGTGGACAGCGCCGCGGCCAGGCGCCGCGCCTGGGTGGTCTTGCCGGCACCGTCCACCCCGACCAGCGCGAGGATCGGCATCCGGCGGCGTCGTGGCCCGCGCATCCGGTCAGGTGGGAGACGGCGCCGGGGCCGGCTCGTCGGGGAACAGGTCCCACAGGGCGGTGGTGCGGTCGGCCGAGGCGGTGGCCAGCAGGCGGCTGTCGGGGGCGAAGGCGACGGCGTGCACGGCGCCATGGTGCGCGGCCAGGCGCAGCGGCGGGCCGGGATTGTCCGGGTCGGTGAGGATGCGTACGGTGACCGTGCGGTCGGCGGAGGCGGTGGCCAGCAGATGCCCGTCGGGGCTGAACGCGACGGCGTGCACGGCGCGGCGATGCTCGCCGAAGGCGGCGATCTGCCGTTCACGGGTGGGTTCGGCCACCGAGTACAGGCGCACGACACGGTCGCGTCCGGCGACGGCGAGGGTGTCACCGTCGGGGCTGAACGCGACGGTGTGCAGGGGGCCGCGGGCACCGGTGAGGGTGACCGTGGCGGCGGGGTGGGTGGGGTCGGCCAGATCCCACAGGGTGACGGTGCGGTCCTCGGCGGCGGTGGCCAGCAGCGTGCCGTCAGGGCTGAACGCGACGGCGCGCACCGGGGCGCGGTGCCCGGCGAGGATCGCCGCCCGGGTCGGGACGTCCGGGTCGGCGAGGTCCCACAGCAGGACCGCCCGGTCGTCGCCGGCGGTCGCCAGCAGGGTTCCGCCGGGGCTGAAGTCCAGGTCGTGGATGTGGCCGCGGTGACCGGTCAGGGTCAGCAGCGGCTGTGGCCGGGTGGCCGTGAGCCGCCACAGGACGGTGGTGCCGGCGTCGCCGGCGGCGGCCAGGGTGTGACCGTCGGGGCTGAAGGTGACCACCCGCGCCCATTCCTGGTTGATCCGCCGGCCGTAGCCGACGGTCGCGGCCAGCCGCGGCGGATCGGGGAACGGCAGCTGCCACAGGTGCACGCAGGTGTCGGTGCCGGCGGTGACGACCAGCGGTGCGGCCGGACTGAACGTGACCGCGAGGGGATGTCCCCGTTCCTGGCGCAGGGTCGCCACCAGCTGCGGCGTTCCCAGCACCACGGGTGTTCGCCGCGGCGGTGGTGGTGCGGGCCGGTCCGGGAACCCGCGGTGGGGCTGGTCCGCACGGGTGGCCGCCGGGGCGGCAGGTGCCTCGATGTCGGTGCCGGCGGCGGGGGTCGCGCTGGCGGTGGCGGGGTCGCGCTCGGTGTCGGCGACGGGGTGGGTGTCGGCCTGGGTGGTGCTGGGAGACGATGGCAGTGGCGGGGGGACCAGGTCGGCGGCCGGGTGCGCGGCGATGGTGGTGATCTGACGCAGCAGCCAGTCGCGGGCGGTCGTCGCGTCCAGGCCGAACAGGTCGAAGGCGAGCAGTCCGGCGTACGGCGCGGGACGTGGCTGGTCCGCCAGGCGGACCAGCAGTACCTGGCGGGCAGGCCAGGGTCCCAGGCCCGTGGCCGCGTCGAGCGCCCGCGGGTCGGCTGGGGCGTCGGCGGGCGGCGCCTGCCCGCCGACAGGCGAGGTGACCTGTCGCTGATAGGCGGCGGACCACAGCACCAGCAGCAGCCCGCCCGGCGGCCGCGTGCCGGGGGTGGCCGCTACCGGGGCGGCGGTCGTGACGCGGTAGCCGGCGTCGGCCAGATGCCAGGACAGCCACCGCGCCCAGGCCACGTCGGCGTCCGCGTGGGTCACCACCACATCCCAGACCAGGGCGGCCGCGGTGCGAGACGGCGGGCCCTCGTCGGCGGCGGCCGGGCCCGGGCCGCCGGCTACGTCGTTACTGCGCACACGTAGCAGCCTGCCACGGCCCGCACGACCACGAAAAATGACCATGACAGGTGCACCCGGCACCCGGCACCCCGCGCGTTGCCGGGCCGGGCCGGGCACTGCCGGGCCCGGCAGAGGACGGCGGCCGATGCCCGGGGCGACGCGCTGTCGGGGTGCCGGTGAACACGGGGTGGCTCAGCCGCCCCGGACCGCGGTGGGGTCAGCGGGCGGGACCGGCCGCTGACCGGCACGCGCGGCGGACGGGCGGTTGCGCGGCGACAGGGGCGCCACCGCGGGCAGCCGCGGACGTTCCTTGCGTCGCGGCGCCGGTTCGAGACTCACCTCGAGTGCGGCGGGGGCTTCCACGTTGACAGGGGCCTCGGCGCCGGTAGGGACCTCGGTGCCGGCGGTTTTGTCCTCGAGGGTGCGTGGCGTGGCCAGCGCCCTGCGATGTGCACCGCGGTGGTCGTGAATGTAGGGGCGCAGAACCGGGAGGGCTTCGGGTGGGAACCCCTCCAGCCCATCGTCGATGACCCGGAGTTCCTCATCGCACATCGTGACCATGGCGACGAGCGCTGGCATGCGACGCACCGTCGCGTCGAGCTTCGTCATGACGTCCCGGCACGGGTTGAACAGATGGTGGCGATCCAGCGCCTCGAGCAGGGACGCGGCGTGATCCAGGATCTCCTGTTCGGTCAGTGCCGCTCCCCGGTCGTCGCGGGCCCTCCACATCCGCACGCGGGCCTCGGCCGCACGTCGCCGGACGGTTTCCCGCATGCTTTCCATGTTATCGCTCGGGGTGCGGTAGGAGCAGTCGCGGGATTGTGGATAGGCGCGAAGATAATAGGTGGCGCACTCGGCCAGGAGTTCCTCCTGGGATTCGGGTGGGAACCCGAGCCGGATGTGGGCCTCGAGAAGGGACCAGCGCAGGCCTTCACTGCCGGTGCCGTCCTGGAAGAAACGGCCTATCTTACGCTCCAGGTTACGCCGATCCCGCCCCTGGGCGTCCGGTGCGATCCGATGCGCGACCTTACTCAGCGGTACGGGCCGCTTCAGATGCATCCTGTAGCGGAACCGTAGCAGGGCTGCCACGTGCGGATCGGCATGATCGCGTGGAGCGCCCTGCGTTCTACCTGACATCCATCCACCACTCTCCGTGAGTTCGGTGTCTCTGGCGTTGCGGCGATCCAGCCCCCGGGGGGCACGGATCGCCGCGTGGAACACACCGTACAAGGCGGTCCGGGTACCGACGATGCGACAGTGGCCGTCGCATTGTTGGACGGTTCATCCGACGCCCCTCGTTTGCGACACTTTGACGCTCATTCGCGGACCCCGGTAGAAGACATCGCACCGGGTCTTTCGTCCCGGCGGTGGAGTCGGTCGGCCAACGCGCCTACACCGTTCGCCGACAGTCCCAACAATGCGACAACGCCGTCCCTCTGAGCTTCTGGAGTAATAGGTGACCCGACGTCGACGTTCACCGTCGCCTGCGGGCCAGGCCCCGCCCTGGCCCGGTCCGAAGCCGCGGGAGTCCGTCCGCGCCCGGCCCGCGGGGCGGCCCGCGACCGGCCCCCGCCGTCGCGCCGGCCGCAGCGGACCGCCCCGGCGGCCCACGGACGGTGATCCGCGCCGCTACCAGCGCCGGCGCCAGCGGGTGCGGGTGCGGGTGATCGGACTGCTGGGTGTGGTCACCGCGGTGGGACTGGTCCTTGCCGGCACCGGGATCACCGATCCCGCGGTGACGGTCGGCCAGGCGTGGGGGGCGGCTCTCGGGGTCACCCTCGCCCGGGTCGGCGCCGTGCCCCGCGGTGGACGCCGATCGGGCCGGCGCCGGCCCCGTGGTCGCCGTGACCAGCCTGACCCGCGACGCGGGTCACAGACGACACCGGTGGGACGTGGTTACAGGCCGACGCGGCCCGAGGGGTTGTCCCGGTCGAACAGGCGGCCGGGGCGGACGTAGGCGTCCAGGCTGGCGGCGGAACGCCACCGTCCCTGGCGCATGATCGACCGGTCGTTGACGCCGGCGCGGGCGGCGGCGGTGGCGAACCCGGACCGCAGCGAATGTCCGGCGAAGTCGGTGGCGTCCAGGCCGGCGGCGGCCACCCGGCGTTGCACGATGCGGGCGACCGAACCGGGGTGCAGCCGGGTGGCGCCGATGTGGCCGTGCCGGTTGATACCGCGAAACGCCGGTCCGTCGGTGAGCGCGGCCAGCCGGGCCCAGGCCGCCCAGGCGCGGACCGGGCAGGTGGCGCGGTGCGAACCGTAGGTGATGCCGACCAGCGCGCCAGCGCCGTCCTGGTCGGTCTTGGACCGTCGGACGTCGACGATCAGACCGTCGGGGGTCTCGTCGAGGTCGGTGACGTCGAGGCCGACGAGCTCCGCGCGGCGCAGGCAGCCGGCGAACCCGACCAGCAGCAGCGCCCGGTCCCGCACGTCGGCGGGATCGTCGTCGCCGAAGGTGGCCACGACCCGGGCGAGCAGATCGGTGTCGAGGGCGGTCTTGCGGGTCGGACGCATCCCGTGGGTGCGTCGGATGCCGTCCCACACGGCGCTGACCTGCGGTGCGCCGGTGGGGCTGGGGGCGCCGGCGAGCTGGTGGCCCACCGAGATCGCCGCCAGACGCCGGCGGATCGTCGACGGTTTGTAGCCGCCGTCGGCGAGCGCGACCAGGTAGGCGGCCACCGTCGAGGGCTGCGCCGGGACCGCGACCAGCGCCACCGGCTGCTGCGCGCACCAGGCGTGGAAGTGGCGCAGGTCCGCGTCGTAGGCGCGCCATGTCGAGGCGGCCCGTGAGGCCCGGGCGTAGTCCCCGACCCGTTCGGCCCGCACCGGCGCCAGCATCGGCGTGGACGGCCCGCGACGCCCCCGCACCGCCCCGACCGCGCCCAGCACCGCCACCTCCGTCGCGGCGTCCGACGACCCGTTCCCGGCGGAGGGCCCCACCTGGTCGGACGGCCCCACCTGGTCGGAGGGCCCATCGCTGTCGGAGGGCTCGGCCTGGTCGGCGGACGCACGTCCGGCAGCGGAGGGGGGGCGCTCGAGGGGCGGCGGGCTGCTGCTCATCGCCCTCATTGTGACCTGCCGGGAACCGCCACCGGCGGGCCCTCACGGTGACGGCGGGTGAGCGCGTACGCGCCGCCCCCGGCGGCGAGCATCCCCAGACCCGCCACGACGGCACCCGGCGGCAGGGTGCACGCCAACGTCAGGCAGCCGACCAGGCCGCACACGGGCACCCAGCGCGGCGGACGGCCCTCCTCGGGGCGCAGCGTCCACGCCGACGCGTTCGCCACCGCGTAGTAGACGAGCACCCCGAACGAGGAGAATCCGATCGTGGCGCGCAGGTCGAGGAACCCGGCCGCGACGGCCACGACCGCACCGACCGTCAGCTGCGCGTGGTGGGGCACCGCGGTCCGGGTCGACACGACGGCGAGGGTCCGGGGCAGATGCCGGTCGCGGGCCATCGCCAGCGTGGTGCGCGACACCCCGAGCAGCAGCGCCAGCAACGATCCGCTCGCGGCCACCACCGCCCCCACCCGCACCAGCGGCGCCAGAGCGCCCGCCCCGGCGGCGCGCACCGCGTCGACCAGCGGCGCACCGGAGCCACCCAGGGCCGCCGGGCCGAGCACACCCAGCACGGCCACGGCCACCCCCAGGTAGACGACGAGGGTGATCGCGAGGGCGACCAGCACCGCGCGGGGGATCGTGCGCGCCGGATCCCGCACCTCCTCACCCAGGGTGGCCAGCCGCGCGTAACCGGCGAAGGCGAAGAACAGCAGCCCCGCCGCCCGCAGCACACCGCCGGCGCTGGGCGTCGCCGCGTCCGACGCCGCCCGAAGGCGCAGACGCGCGGGCTGGAACGTCGCGCTGGTCAGGCAGACGACGACCACGACCGCCAGCACGACCAGCGCGATCCCGACCAGGACCCGGCCCAGGGCCACCCCGCGGTGGGCCCCGGCGACATCCGCGCCGGTGAGCAGCACGACCGCGGCGACCGCGATCAGATGGGGATGCGCCGGCCACGCGTAGCCGCCGACACCCAGGGCCATCGCCGCGCACGACGCTGTCTTGCCGACGACGAACGCGACCCCGGCCAGATAGCCCCACAGGTCACCCAGACGTGCCCGCCCGTAGACGTAGGTCCCACCGGAGCTGGGATAGCGGGCCGCCAGGCGCGCGCTGGACGTCGCGTTGCAGTAGGCGACGACCGCGGCGACACCGAGGGCCGGTAGCAGTCCCGCGCCGGCCACCCGCGCCGCCGGCGCGAACACGGTGAACACCCCGGCGCCGATCATCGCGGCCAGACCGATGACCATCGCGTCCGCCGGTCCAAGCCGCCGCGTCAGCCGCCCCGGCCCCCCATCCGACCCCAACTCCCGGCCCGACCCCAACTCCCGGCCCGACCCCGCTTCCCGGCCCGGCTCCGGCCTGGGCCTGGACCTGGGCGTCCTGGTGGGTTTCGGTCTCGACTCTGTCGGCTCTGGCTGCGCGCAGGTGTCCACCTGGGTGGGGTCAGGCGTCGTGGAGGGTCATGTGATGGCGGGTGGCCAGCATCGGCAGGTCGGGCAGGCCGAACTCGGTGGTGAGCGCGTCGAACAGGTCGATCTTGTGCGTGCCGAAGCGGCGCAGCGACCGCCGGTAGGCGTCGGCGGTCAGGAAGCTGCCCGGGCGGCTTTTGGAGTGGAACTTGTCGGCGTACATGACCAGGCGTTCCTCGACGGTCTCGGCGAGGTAGTCGGCGGCGGGAACGGGCAGCCCGCCGGCCTCGATCTCCGCACGGGTCAACCCGACACCGGTGTGGCAGGACGCGAACCGGCACACCGTGCGGGGCAGCCCCTCGGCGGCGAGCAGTTCATGGCCGAGCACCCCGTGGCGCAGGTACTGGGCGTAGTCGAGCCGGCCGGTGTCGTCGTAGAGCCGGTAGACGCCGATGTCGTGCAGCAGCGCACCGGTGCGTACCAGGGTGACGTCGGCTTCGGGGGCGGCTCCGGCGGCCAGCAGGCTGGCGGCCACATCCCACACGATCCGACAGTGGGAGTGCACCTCGGTGAACGCGGCGGACGTCGGGGCGTACCGGCGGTGCAGCGCCTCGGCCCCCTGGTCGGTGGCCGCCCCCGCGGCTCCCGCCGCCGTCCCCGCCGTCGGGGAGCCGGCTGGTCCGGTGCTGCCGCCCCGCGCTGTCAGGCTCATGGCCCGACGGTAGCGGTCCCGTCCGAGCCGCGGGGCCCCTCCACCCGAACGAACCGGACGCGCGTCCCCGAATAGTGGCCGGTTGGCCCGACCATGACCGTGCCCAGCCGCCGCACATCCCGGCCCGGCCAGCGGGAGGGCACGGTCGGCTCAGCGCACGGGCTGACGTGCGTGGGGCCGGGAACGGGACGGCCGGGCAGCGGCGCCCCCACCGACACCCGCACCAGCGGCAGCCGCCGCGGGGACGGTCTCGACCTCGGCGTGGGACCGGGCGCGGGTGCGGGGGCGGCGGGCCCAGGCGGTGTCCAGCGCGCGGGTGAACAGGGCGCTGCCGCGGGCCCCGGACACGACGATGCTCCGGTCGATCAGCACATACGGGACGCCGGTGATCCGCAGGTCGTGGGCGGCCCGCTGGTCGGTGAAGACCCGTTCGGTGTAGGCGTCGCCGGCCAGGACACGGCGCGCGTCGGTGGGATCGAGGCCGGCGGCGGTGGCGACGTCGACGGCCACCGCGTGGTCGAAGATGTCACGGCCCGCGCCGAAATGCGCCTGGTGCAGGGCGTCGAGGGTGGGGGCCGCCCGGCCGGCCTCGGTGGCCAGGTGCAGCAGACGGTGCAGGTCGAAGGTGCTGCCGTGATGCCGGTCGGCGCGGTAGGGAAGTCCCTCGTCGCGGGCGGCGTCGGCGACCCGCTGTTCGCCGCGGGCGATCTCCTCGGCGGACAGGTCCCGCAAGCGGCGTCCGGGCGCGCCGGGACGCGGCTCGCTGCGGCCGCGGGCCAGGCCCGGGTTCAGCTCGTAGGAGTGCCAGCGCACCGTCAGCTCGTCCTGGTGGGTGAAGCCGGTCAGTGCCCGGCGTAGCCGGGACCAGCCGACATAGCACCACGGGCAGACGAGGTCACTCCAGATGTCCACGCGCACGGCGGATCACCATCCTGTTCGTCACCGCATCTGAGGCCGCGACTTTCCGGCGGCGCCGAACCCACCACCAGCGCTGTCCGCCGCGGTGGCCGGCCGGACCCCGATGCGGGGCGGCGCGTCCCGGGGCGGGACGTGGCGGCGTGCGGCGTGCGGTGTGCGACAGACGCGGTGGCGGCCGGTGTCGCCGCCGTTAGCGAGTGAACACCTCGGAGGTGCGCTCGGGGCCCGCGGTGGATGAGCGACCGCGCACACCCACGTCCCACCGTGCGGCCACAGAGGTGACCGTCGGCGGCCACAGGTGCGCGGGCCCTCCGGCCAGGCGAACGAAACCGCAGCTCACCGCCCCTGCGGGGACCTGTGGTCGACGCGGACGGCACGGTCGTGGGACGGGAAGGCGCCACCCGGGTGGCGCGGCGAAACACACCACGCCGAGGACCACCACCGGTCACCCCTTGGGCCGCCCGACCCGTAGCAGCCACGGTGGCGACGGCCCGACGACGGCCAGGAGAGCGTCCAGGCGAGGGCCAGGAGACGGACAGGTGTGCGGGCGATCGGGCCCCGCGCCGCGGTCCGGCGGAGGTCAGGCGGAGGGGGTGCTTCCGTTCGGCGAGACCGCCGCGGCGGACGGCGCGGCGACGGTGGTCGCCACCGGTGCGGCCGGGGCCGGCGCGACGATCACCGGGGCCGCGGCAGGAGAGGCGGCGGCGGGCGCTGCCACGACAGGAGCTGCCACGACGGGAGCCGGGGGCGAGGTTTGGGCCGGCGCGGCGGAGGCGGTGTCGGCGGGGTGGTCGTCGTCGTGCAGACCCTTCACCTCGGACTTGAAGATCCGCAGCGAACGACCGAAGGACCGGGCGGCGTCGGGGAGCCGCTTGGCACCGAAGAGCACCATGACCACCGCGACGATGATGAGCAGTTCGGGAACGCCGATGTCTGCCACGACAACCAACCTTCTGCCAGGGTCGGGATGTGACCGGACCGGCCGCCCCGCGACCCGTGGAGGACGGCCCTTTACAGCATGGTACGACCGCGCCGCGTCGGCCCGTCAGGGCTTGCGGGCGACCAGGCCGTACATGCTGACCTGGGCGTCGGTGGCGATCCGGTCGGGGTCGCCCTCGGGACGCCACCGGTGCGGCGCGACCAGGCTCGGGTCGATGATCGTGGTGATGTCGGATCACGACCACCCTGACAGGTTCACCAGGTCGAAGGCTGTCGGCACGGACCCCGCGACCGGCGTGACTCGCTGACTGGACGCGGCCCGAGCCCGGAAGGTGCCGCGGGCGGGCGGTAGCGTCCGGGGCGCGGATGCCCGGCTTCGGCGCGCCGCGGCCAGCGCCCAGGAAGGACGGTCGTGACGGAGCAGCAGCTGACGACGCCGGAGCCGGCACCGACACCGGAGGCCCATCCTGGGCAGGGGCGCGACGCGGCTCGGCTGGCGCTGGTCGTCGGCGCGCTCGGTGTGGTGTTCGGGGACATCGGGACCAGCCCGATCTACACCCTTCAGACGGTGTTCAACCCGGACGACCCGCATCCCGTCCCGGTCAGCACGGACACCGTGTTCGGTGTGGTGTCCCTGGTGTTCTGGTCCGTCACGATCATCGTCACGGTCACCTATGTGCTGCTGGCCATGCGCGCCGACAACGAAGGCGAGGGCGGCATCATGGCCCTGATCACCCTGCTGCGGCGGGTGGGAACAGGAGGGGGTGGCCGGACCGCCGCCGTCCTGGCGGGGTTGGGCATCTTCGGGGCAGCACTCTTCTTCGGCGACAGCATGATCACACCGGCGATCTCCGTGCTGTCCGCGGTCGAGGGCATCAGGATCGTGAAGCCGTCGCTCGAAGAGCTGGTCGTGCCGGTCACCGCGGTGATCATCGTGCTGCTGTTTCTCGCGCAGCGGTTGGGCACCGCCACGGTCGGCAGGATGTTCGGGCCCGTGATGATCGTGTGGTTCGTGACCATCGGCGCGCTCGGGATGGTCGGCATCGTCGGGCACCCGACCATCCTCGAGGCGTTGTCGCCGACCTACGCCGCGAGTTTCCTGGTGCACCATTTCGGCACCGCGTTCTTCGCCCTGGCCGCGGTCGTGCTCGCCGTCACCGGAGCCGAGGCGCTGTACGCCGACATGGGGCACTTCGGCCGACCGGCGATCAGCCGCGCCTGGCTGCTTCTGGTGTTCCCCGCGTGCGTGCTCAGCTACCTCGGCCAGGGGGCGCTGATCCTCGGCGACCCGGACACCATCAGCGGCCCGTTCTTCCTGCTCGCCCCGGGCTGGGCACGGCTGCCACTCGTCCTGCTGGCCACCGCCGCGACCGTGATCGCCTCCCAGGCCGTGATCACCGGGGCGTACTCGGTCGCGGCCCAGGCCGCCGAGCTCGGCTATCTGCCTCGGCTGCGGGTCGCCCACACCTCGGAGTCCACGATCGGGCAGATCTACGTCCCGTGGATCAACTGGCTGCTGATGGTCTCGGTACTCACGCTCGTCTTCGCGTTCCGTAGCTCGGCGGCCCTGGCGTTCGCGTTCGGCATGGCGGTGACGGGGACGATCACCATCACCACCCTGCTGTTCGTCTACATCGCCCGGCGGAAGTGGCACACGCCGCGGTGGCTGCTAGGCCTGGGCGCGAGCGTCCTGTTGGTGGTCGACCTGCTGTTCCTCGCGGCCAACCTGACCAAACTCGTCCACGGCGCGTGGCTTCCGCTTCTTATCGCGCTGACGGCGTTCACCGTCATGACCACCTGGCAGCGAGGCCGACGGATCGTCACCGCGCAGCGCGAACAGAGCGAGGGGTCGCTGCACGACTTCGTCGAGCAGCTACGCGTGAACGCGCCGTCCACCGCCCGGGTGCCGGGCGCGGCCGTGTTCCTCAACCGCAGTAAGCAGACCGCGCCGCTGGCACTACGGGCGAACGTCGAGCACAGCCATGTGCGCCACGACCTGGTCCTGATCGTGTCGGTCCAGACCCTGCCGGTACCTCGCGTGCCGGCGAACGAGCGGATCGCCGTCGACGATCTGGGCTACACCGACGACGGCATCAGCCACATCACCGCACGGTTCGGCTACATGGAGACGCCCAACGTGCTCGGCGCCCTCAGAACGATCGACCCGGCCACCGTCGAAGGACGGCAGCTGAACCTGGACCGGGCGTCCTACTTCCTGTCCACAATCGAGCTTCGAAGTGGGAAGGCGCCGACCATGGCCCGCTGGCGCAAACGCCTGTTCATCGCGACCTCCTACATCACCGCTGACGCCGCCGAACACTTCGGCCTCCCACGAGACCGCACCATCATCATGGGCTCACACATCGAGCTGTAACGGGCGGCAACGAGGTGGGGTCCGCGCCAGCCACCTCCGCACAACACCCGTCTCTGTCGTTTCGCCGCTGCCCCCGAACAGGATTCGGCTACCGGAGCACAGCGGCTTTCCGCCGTCCGCCACCCCGGATGCGGGATCATGATGATGCCGTCGCCACCGAACCGGCGCGGCGGGACCACGGGAGGCGCTCTGGACGGCGGTGACGGCGGTGTCGGCGGCGACAAGGGGCTCGGCGGCCTCGAGGCTCTCGGGGCGGTGCGGATCGCCGCGCTGGTGCGGGAGGGGATCTGGTCGGCGTGGGAGGTGACCGGCGACGCCCTGGCGCGCATCCGGGTGGCCGACGAGGAGCTGCGGGCGTTTCGCGAGCTGTGGCCCAGGGCCGCCCGGGCGGCGGCCCTGGAGGTGGACCGTCGGCTGCGTGCCGGGCAGTACCTGCCGCTCGCCGGTGTGCCGCTGGGCGTCAAGGCCAGTGAGGGACGCGACGCCGAGCAGACCCGGCGGCTGGTCGCGGCGGGATGTGTGCCGGTGGGGGCCACGGCGGTGCCGGGGCCGGGAACCGCCTGGCAGACCTGGGGGCACACCGACCGCGGCCCCACCCGCAACCCGCATGATCCGACGTGGAGCCCGGGGGGTTCGTCGGCCGGATCCGCGGCGGCGGTGGCCGCCGGTCTTGTCCCGTTGGCCACCGGCAGCGACGGTGCCGGTTCGGTGCGTATCCCGGCCGCCTGGTGCGCGGTGCTGGGCCTCAAACTCACCACCGGACGGCTTCCCGCCCGCGACCGCGCCGGTCTGACCGCCCCCGGCGCGCTGGCCCGCCACCCCGCCGACCTCGCCGCCTACCTCGACGCCCTCCGTGTCTCCCCGCCCGACCGCTCCCCGCCTGGCCTGTCCCCGCCTGGCCTGTCCTGGCCCGTCCCGGATGGTGAGGGTGTCGCGCGGGGTGGGCGGCCGCTGCGGGTGGCCTGGTCGTCCACGCTGGGTTTCGCCCGCACGGACGCCCCGATCGCCGCCGCCGCCCGCGCCCACCTCGACCGTCTGGTCGCCGCGGGTGCCCTGGTCACGACCGGCGCCACCGTCGACCTGCCCGATCCGCAGGCCTGCTGGCTGGCCCTGCGCAGGCCCCCCACCCACGCTCCCCCCGGCTGGGATCCGGGTGGGACGCGGGCGGCGTCGCAGCGGGCGTTGGCGGTGCTGTTCGCCGACCATGACCTGCTGGCCACCCCGACGACCCCCCACCCCCCGCATGGCCACGACGGCCCCGGGCCGGCGATGAGCGTCGCGCTGACCTGGGCGTTCAACCTCACCGGTCATCCCGCCCTGAGCCTCCCCGCCGGATGGACCGATGCCGGTCACCCCGTCGGCCTCCAGCTGGTCGCCCGCCCCGGCCACGAGGCCGACCTGCTCACCGTCGCCCAGGCCGGCGAGCACCTCACCGTCCGGGCGAGACCGCCGGCGCGACGCGGCTGACCGGCGGGTCGCCTGGGTGACCCGCCGGTCAGCCGCGCGGAACGCCTGTCGCCCAGACGATCCTGCTCGGCGTGGTCGGCTCGTTCGTCGGGGGATTCCTCGGCTACGTCCTGTTCGGCAAGGATCTCGGTGAGGGCGCGCTGCAGCCCTCCGGCATCATCGGGTCGATCCTGGGCGCGATCGTCGTCGTGCTGATCTGGCGTGCCGTCGGAGGCCGCGACCGCGCCCTGCGCCGCTGACCGGCGACCCCCGCCCAGCTGGCGGTCAGCGTGACGCCGCAGGGGCGGGGAGCAACGGACGTCCCCGGGCACGGTCGGCCAGGCCAACGTCACCGCGTAGCGCAGGCTCGCCCCGACCATCCCGCCGACGGTGTTCTCCCACGCCGACCGTGGCCGTTCCGCGGTGATGGGCGGGGAACAGCGCTGGTCGCGAGGGTCGTCCGTCGGCGGGTGATCGTGGTGGTCGGGGCGGGCTCGCACGGACGGTGAGCGTCTGGCGCCCTACTCTTGGATCCCGTGCGGACATTCACGGTGCGGTTGATCTCGGCGCGGGCGGCGGCGTGGGCGAACGCCGCCATGATCACCGCCGGGATGCTGCTGGTGCTGACCCTGGCCGGCTGCGGCGGTCACGACGCCGACGATCAGGACGCCCGCGACCGACCGGTGGCCATCACCGAGATCACCCCCACGGCCACGGCGAGCCGTCTCACCCCCACCGCGTCACCCAGCGCGTCGCCCACGGCGTCGGCTGGGGCTGGGGCGTCGGCGCGTCCCGGGGTAGCGGCGGGTCTGGTGGGGGGCGGGGCGGCGGCGGGGGGCCGGCCGTACTGCGGGGCGAGCAGGGACGTCGAGGAGATCGTCGTCGAATCGTGGTCGTCGGGGGCGTTCCGGGTGTCGCTGCGCCCGACGGTGGCCTCCCGCAAGGCGCCGCGGACGGCGACGACGCAGGTGCTGTGGTCGGCGATCGGTGCCTGCGTGCCCGGGGTCGGTACCGCCGCGTCCGCCGAGAGCCTGCACCAGCAGCTGGCCTGCCATCAGGCGCTGGCCCAAATCCGTTCCGGCGACGGCTACGCCACCGGTGACACCTACGACCTGGAGAGCTGGCGTCCACCGATGACCCCGAACAGTTTCCCCACCTGGATCTCCACCCGGTGCGGCAACACGCTGGGCACCGACCCGGCCGGCGGCCCGACCCGGGTCTACCGTCCCGACGGCGTCGCCGCGCGCTACCCCGTCCGCGGCGAGCACGGCTGACCCACCCGGACACCGTGATCCACACACCGTGATCCACAGCGGGTCCGGCGGGGGTGGTGGGGGCGGCGGGACGCTCGACGAAAGTGCGCTCGGGGGTGCCACCCCGACGCTCCCCCACCGCCTCGGAGATCAACAGCCGGTTATGATCCGCCGCCATGAGCGCGACTCCCGACGACGATCGGACCCTGCCGGAGCAGGATCACCCGCAGCGCGATCTGCCGGTCTCCGGGCGGGCGGAGAAGGCCGGCAGGCGGCCCGGATGGGACGAGGCCGACCTGACCCGGACCCGTGACGCCTACGACGCGGTCGCCGATCTCTACGCCGACATGTTCGCCGGCCAGCTCCCGCGACGACCCCTCGAACGTGCGATGTTCGCCGCGTTCGCCGAACTCGTCGCCGAGCACACCGCGGCCACGGGTAGCCCCGGACTGGTCGCCGATGTGGGCTGCGGTCCCGGTCACATCACCGCCCACCTGCACAGCCTGGGGGTGGCCGCGGTCGGCCTCGACCTGTCCTCGGCGATGATCGAACGGGCCCGCCGGGACCATCCGCACCTGTCGTTCGAGGTCGGTCTCATGCATCGGCTCGGTTTCGGCGCGCAGACCCTGTCGGGGATCGTCGCCTGGTTCTCGATGATCCACCTGCCGCCCGGGGCCGTCCCGCAGCTGTTCGCCGAGTTCCGCCGGGTGCTGGCGCCGGGCGGACAGCTGCTGCTGGCGTTCCAGACCACCGAGGTCACCGACACCGAGCCCCAGCCGCACGCCCACCGGGTCGCCCCCTCGCACCGCTGGCCCCCCGACCGTGTCGCCCTGCTGCTGCGCCGGGCCGGTTTCGTCGAGACCGCCCGGCTGCTGCGCGACGCCGATGACCTCGACGCCCTGCCCAGCGCCGTCCTGCTCGCCCGCGCCCGCGCCTGAGCCCCGTCCGAAGAGGAGCCCCGCTCGAACCTGCCCCGTCCGAACCTGAGCCTCGCTCAAAGAAAAGCGGCTCTGCGTCCTTCGCCACGCCTCGGCGGGATCGCCCCATCCGGGGCGTCCTCGGTGTCCTCGGCCTTGTGGTTCGAGCGTGGACGCCGCGCCCGGTCGCCGAGGCGCACGTGCCGCCCTGCCGAGGCGGATGCGCCGCCATGCCGAGGGTTGTGCGGTGGCATGCCGAGGGTTGTTCGGAAAACGAGGCCCTCGATTCCCGAACAACCCTCGGCATGCGGGCGACCGGCGGGCGAGCCGGCTCGCGGCCACGCCCGGCCGTGACGGACGGGAGCGGACGACGACCCCAGTCGTGACGGACGGGAGTCGATGGCGACGGTCAGTGGCCGATGATGCGGACTTCCGGGTAGGTGCGGCTCGGGGCGTCCAGGATGGGAGCGGAACGTCCGGTCAGGGCGCGGGTGACGAAGGCCTCGACGTAGACGCGGGTGATCGCCAGGGCGCGGGCGCCGGACAGGGTGGGAGCGACCCCGTCCGGCGGCGCCGGATTCGACGTCGGGCCACCGCCACCGGTACTGCCAGCGCCGGTGCCACTGCCAGCGCCGGTGCCAGCGGCGCTGGCAGTGGCACCGGGGGGTGGGGGGAGCTGGTCGGCGATGACCGGGTCGTCGGTGAAGCTGAAATGGTCGGCGCCGTCGACGTCCAGCCACAGGCGGGGGGTGCGCAGCAGCGACCAGGCCTGCGCCCAGGTGGGGTCGTAGTCGTCGGGGCTGGTGCCGGGGGGTGCCTGGCCGCCCGGGCCGGGGGCGGGATGGTCCGGGGTGGCGCCGAGCAGGAGCACCGCGCGTCCGGGCAGGCCGGCGGGGACCAGGGGGGTGGCGGGGTCGGCGAGGGTGCCGTCCAGGTCGACGCCGGCGCGGACCCGGGGGTCGTGGGCGAGCAGCGCCACCGCCGCCGCACCGCCGAGGCTGTGACCGACGGCGGCGATCCGGGTCGCGTCGATGGTCGCCGAGGCGCGCCACGCCGGACGCGGGCCGATCAGACGATCCAGGACGAACGAGAGATCGACGGTGCGGGAGCGCACCGCGGCGTCGAAGTCGGACACGTCCCGCAGGCGGTCGCAGGCCACGCAGGTCAGCATCCGGTCGCCGGTGAACAGGGTGCCGACCGACTCGTAGGCGTGGTCGACGGTGGCCGCGACATAGCCGCGGCTGGCGAACTGCTCGGCCAGGCCGGTCAGTGACCGGCGGCCCACCCCCAGCCCCGGGGAGAGCAGTACCAGCGGATGGCGTCCGCCGAGGGGACGCACGCCGGTACGGCTCGCGATCGTCGTCGCGGCGATATCGGTGGCCGACAGGACGCCGTCCAGCCCGAGCGAGGCCAGGTACAACCGGATCTCGGCCGGGTCGGCGTAGCGGGCCGGGCCGCCGCGACCCGCCCCGGGGCTGGCCGGGGTGGCCGCCGGGTAGTAGACGTCGACCATCAGTTCCCGGGGGCGTGTCGGCTCCCACGGGTCGCGGCGCGCGGTGTCCACCAGGTGCAGCGTGTCCCGTCCGACCGCGAACGTTCCCGTCGCAGGCGGCAGCGCCAGCCGGGCCGCGGCCGTCGACGAGGCCGATCTGGCCGACCTGGCCGCCGGAATCCCCGTGGTGGTCGCGGTGGCCGGGACCACCGTGGTGGTCGTGGGCGACGTCGTGCTGGTGGCGGCGGTCGCGCTCGGCCCCACCACCAGCACGGTCGCCGTCGCCACGACCGCCAGCACCGCTGTCATCAACCGATCTCGCACCGTCACGGCTATCACCCTAGGTGAATCATCGCGTACGCAGAGGCGAATGCATGGTCCGGCATCCGACATCGCGGCCAGACCGCGACCCACCCCCGACCGCGATGGTGATGTTTGCGCTGATGCGCCGGTGAAGGAGGAAGGAAAGGGTCACAGGGCGGTGATGCTGGTGGGGGCGCGTTCGGCGCGGCTGAGTGCGCGCAGCAGCGCGACCGGCCCGTGGCGGCGGGTGGCGACCCGGGCCAGCAGGGCGATGACCAGGTCGGTCGCGGCCTCGGGCAGCGCCGGGGTGGGCAGGTCGAGACTGACGGCGAGGTCGTCGGCGTGGACGGCCAGTTCGAGGATGCGGGTGGTCAGCAGGTCGTCGACGGTCAGCGGTGGCGCGGACGTGCGCATCGCCACCAGCCGGGTGCCGTCGAGGGTCGCCATCCTCGTCCGGAGCTGGGTGAGGGTGGCGTCGACCTGGGCGGCGAGGGCGGCCGGGCCGTCCGCGGCGGTCTGCTCGCCGATAGTGCGCAGACCGGTGTTGAGGTCACCGTCCAGGGGCGCGCCGACCCACGCCGCCGCCGTGTAGTACTCCACCAGCGAGAGTGCCGGCCCGTCCGGTTCGGCGGCGTCCAGACGCCCCGGTACGGCGAGGACCTGCCAGGCCAGATGCCCCGCCAGCCCGCTGACCTGGAACTGCGCCAACGCGCTGGGTGTCTCCCACCGTCGCGCCAGTACCGGTTCGCGCAGCAGTCCCGCCGCGGCCTGGGCTGTCTGGACGAACACCGGCCCGATCACGCTCACGCTCATACCGCCCATCCTGGCCCACCCGCGACCCACTGGACGCCCATCGCCACCGCGCTCTGTCTCCTGGTCGCGCTCTGCTCGCACAGGGCACCGGAACGCGGGATATCGTCCGACCCGATCACCCCAGCCTCGGGACGCGACTCCCGGGACGGGGACGCACCATCAGCCGGGGGGCGCACAGTGGCACGCGGTCAGCAGGGGGCATCGGTCGGGTATCGACTGTGGGGGTGGATGCGCCGCCACCCGATCATTTCCGGAATCGTCGGCGGCTTCTGGCTGCTGATCATCCTGATCGTGTTGACCGCGCCGAAGAAGGACCCGTCGACCGTCGCGGCCTCGGCCGACGCACCCGTGGTGTCGTCGCCGTCACCCACGGCTTCCCCGGGTTCCCCGTCACCGCGGCCGACGGCGACGTCCGCCACCTCGGCTCCGCCGGTCGCGCCGGTGACCGCCGCCGCCGCACCGGTCGCCCCGGCCACCACCCGGGCGGCGGCCGCCGCGGTGCGGCCGGCCGTGACCTCCGCACCACCCGCCCAGGCCGCCGCGGCGCCCCCGGCCCAGCCTCAGCGCAACGTGATCCCCCCGGCCCAGCAGCAGGCACCGCCCGTCCAGCAGGCGCCCGCGGCCCAGCAGCCCGCCGCCCAGGCGCCGCCGCCGGCGCAGGAGAACCCGACCTCGGTGTACTACGCCAACTGCGACGCCGTCCGGGCCGCCGGGGCCGCCCCGCTGTACCAGGGACAACCCGGCTACCGGGCCCCGCTCGACCGCGACCACGACGGCGTCGCCTGCGACACCAGCTGACTCCCGGATCCGCGGTGGCGGTGGCGGTGGCGGTGGTCAGGTCACGGGTCTGTCCGGGCGGGGGCGGCCGGCGGGGTACGACCCCAGGCCAGGACGGTCGCGAAGACCAGATCCGCGAAGTCCGGGGCGGCGAGCGAAGAAGGCCGTATCGGCGAGCTGGGCGAGGGCTGCGTCGAGAACCTCCGGGAAGCGGGCGATCGATGTCGAGGTCTGCTACGCCCTACACGATTATGGCGTGTTAAGGTTCCATTTCCTTAAGGTGGCGATGGCCTCAACATGCCTCACGCCAGACAGGAAAGAAAAAAAACTTCCGCTGGTTCCAAGGCGTGGAACTCGGGCAAGCTGCTCACGGTCCAGGACACTGTGACCGAAGGCGATGCCGCCTACACGAACTGGAACGGCAGCGGAGCCAACCGTCTCACCACCAACGGCGGGCAGTGGTCCACACAGTCGATTACCGTTTCACCCCTCAACAACTTCCGGGCATGCCGGGACCAGGGTAGCTGGAACCCGGACAACTGCTCGAGCTGGGTCAGCCCCTGATTAGTTGTAACATCCGTAACAAAGGTAGCCGCAGCTAACAGTAATGGAGTACGCGAACGTGGGTTCCTCAGTCGTCGCCGCAGGGCTCACGTTCGCGTACCCCAACGGTCACCGGCTCTTCCAGGGGCTGGCTCTGACCGCCGAACCGGGCTCCCTGCTGTGCGTGACCGGCAGATCCGGTGTCGGAAAATCCACCTTGCTCTACTGCCTGGCCGGGGTCCTGCGCGCCGAGGGTGACGTCAGGCTCATGGGGCGGATACTCCCCGCGTCGCCGTCCGCCCGCGCCGCTCTGCGGCTCACCCTGTGCGGGTTCATCTTTCAGCGTGGTGAGCTCCTGCCCGAACTCTCCGTGGTCGAGAATGTCGCGCTGCCGCTGCGCCTCAACGGCGCGTCGAGACGCTCCGCACGCACCGCGGCGATGGAAGCGCTGACCCGGCTGGGAATCGACGACTGCGCCGACCGCCCACCGCAGGAGATCTCCGGTGGGCAGGCGCAACGCGCCTCCGTGGCCCGCGCTCTGATCCACCGTCCTCCTGTGGTGTTCGCCGACGAGCCCACCGCCTCCCTGGACGCCTCCAGCCGCGACGACGTGCTCGCCGCCCTGCGCGCCACCGTCGCGGCGGGTGCCGCGGTGATCTGCGCAACCCACGACCCCGCACTCACGGACATCGCGGATGACCACTTCGATATGGCGGACAGGCCTCGTGCGACTCACCTCACTTCGTAACGCGGTTCTCGTCGGTACGCTGTTCTTCCGGCGCGGCCGCGCTGTGACACGGTTCCTCGCCGCCCTGGTGGGAGTGCTCGTCGCGGTTTCTCTCTGTGGTCTTTTTGGGCTCGCGAACTTTGTCACGCACGTGGGTGAACGGGGGCGCCTCGCCGAGATGGGCGATTTTCGCGAGGGCGGATGCGTCCAGGGCAGGTACCGGTACGACCCCTTCGACCTTGACCAGTACGCGGTCACGCTTCTTGCCGCCACCTGCGAGGATCCACCCGTGCCGCCGGGGCTGTCGCGTTTTCCGAAACCAGGCGAGATGTACGTCTCGCCGGAAATAGCCAAGCTTCGCGGCAGTGATGCCAGTATCGCCGCCCGGTTCCCGCGCGTGGACGGGCTGATCGGGCCCAATGGTCTTACCGGCTCCCATGAGCTGCGCGCGATCACAGGTGTCGAACCGGCCGTATCCGTCGCCGGCGCACTGCCGGTCGGGATTTTCACCTTCAACGCGTTCGGCCCGCAGGCCGACTATCTCGCGACCTATCTTCGTTTCAACCGGCCCACGTTCCTCATCATCGGCCTGTTCTTCACCCTGCTACCGGGGGCATTCCTCGTCGCCGCGTGCACCAGGCTGAACGCCCGCACCAGGGAACGGCAGCTCGGGCTTCTCACCGTCATCGGCCTCGATGCCACGGCGCTGCGCCGTGCTCTCGTGTCCGAGGCCGTTCTCACCGTCGGCGTCGGCGCACTGCTCGGTCTGCTTGTGGCACGACCGCTGTTCGCCAGGGCCACGCCCACCTTCGTGGCCTGGACGGCGTTCCCCGGGGATCTCTCCACGGGCTACAGGACGCTGCCGGTCGTGTTCGTCCTGGTGGTGGCGATGGCCGCCGCGGCGGCCTGGCTGACCGCCCGGTCGCACCTGCGCCGCGGCCGGCGACGATCGACCGGACCTGGTGGGGTGTCGTCGGACTGGCGATGGTGCGTCCTCGGTTTCGGTCTGCTCGCCGCCGCCGTCACCCACTGGTGGCACGCCGACGCGGCGTGGCCGGTCGTCCTCAGCGGCCGGGTCAGCACCTTCGTCGGCCTTCTACTGGTGGCCCCGCTCGTGTGCGCCTGGCTCGGGTCCCGGCTGAGCGCCTCCGACGACCCGGTCACCGCCCTGGTCGGAGCCCGGCTGCGCCGACCGTCAGGATCACTCACCAGAGCCCTCGGCGCGCTCGCGTCCGGACTGTTCGTCCTGTCCGCCGGCGCCACGACCATCGACTTCCTCAGCGACGACCCGGCCGCCATCTGGCAGGCCTACAGCCCCGACGGCCGCAGCGTCGTGGAAGTCCGCCGCCCCAGCGACGACACCCGCCGTCTGCTCACCGACCACGACGTCCTCACCGGCACCACCAGCGCCTCCACCGACCCGATGCTCAGGGGCACCCTCACCGGATCCTGCACCGCGGTCCGCGCCGTCACCGGCGGACAGGTCACCTGCGACCATCATCGCCTCTACGGGATCACCTACCAGGGGCAGCCCCCACCCGAGGACAGTGACGCGACTCCCACCCCGCTGTACGGGCCGCGCGGCGACATCCTCGACGGATTCGTCGTCACCCTCACCGACCGCGCCACCATCAGCCCCACCGACGACACCCTCTACATCCCGCTCCCCACCGCCGAGGCGGGAAACCTCTACGACCGCCTCGTCGGTGGGGACCCCACCGTCAACGTGCGGATCGCCGGAACCGCCACCGTGAGCGGCGCCAGCGAACTCACCGCCATCCTGGACATCTTCCGCTGGGGTGCCGCCTTCGCCGTCGCCGTCTCCCTGCTCGCCGCCCTCATCTCCCTCGTCGCCCTGCTCCAGGACCGTCAGCCCGCCAACAACTACCTCCAGATCCTCGGCACCACCCGCCGCCAGACCGCCACCGTGGCGCTCACCGAAGTGACCATCGCAGCCGGAGGCACCGTTCTGCTCGCCCTGGCCAGTTCCGTGCTCTGGGCCCTCGGCTACCGCAGCGACGACACATCCGTCAACCTCATCGCGGTCATGTGGCCGTTCGTCGCCACCCTGGCCGTGCTCACCGCAGCCGCCGCGGCACTTGTCTGGAGCACGCTGAGACACGCCGGTATCAGCGTCGTCCCCGACCGCGACGGCCTCGTGGCCACCCACGACACCTTCGCCCCTTCGTCCCCGGTTGGGGGACACCGCCTGTGAGCACGACGGCCCGCGAAACCAGCTGACCCCTGGCCCCTGACCGCAGGCGAGGCGCGGCCGCCGCCCGGCCACCAGTACGGGCCTGCCATGGTGGCCGGGCAGGTTCACGGGCCTGGGGTGGCACCCGGCGTGCGCCCCCAGGCCAGGACGGTCGCGAAGGCCAGATCCGCGAAGTCCGGGTCGGCGAGCTGGGTGAGGGCGGCGTCCAGCACGTCGTCGGTGGCGAGGTGACGCTCGAGGATGTGGGGACGCAGCCGGGTCAGCGTCAGTGCCCAGCACATCGCGGAGGCACCCGCGCCGCCGGTGGTCGGCAGGTGCACGGCCGTCCCGATCCGCTGCAGGCCACGGGTGTGCAGCGGGGCGGGGAAGATGCGGGCCCAGGTGGAGTCGGTGCCGATGGTGGCTGCGAGCACCTCGTCGATGCCGCGCATCGCCTGGCGAAACGCCGGATGCGGACTGGAGCTGAGGGTGGCGGGCACCTCGCCGAGCCTGGCGAACAGGCTCGGCGTGCGTTCTCGGTCCGATGATGATCCGCCCCCGTTCCCGATCCGGCGGGTCGCATTCATTGATGCCCGACAATCACACCACATACCAAAAGGAACTAAAGCCACATATTCAAACATAATTTCGATAAACATGTGAAGCTGCTTTTGTTCTGCAAAGCCGTTGTCGCCGACTATCGGGGTCGTTACGATGGGCTCCGCGGAGGTTCGCTCGACTTGTTGGCAGTCGACTTCCCGCCCGGGGGATCCATGTCCTGACGCGCGTGGACCGGCCGGTCCGGGTCGGTTGGCCTCGGGTGAACAGAATTCACGGTATCCGCTGTTCCCGTTAAAGCGTGGCCCGGCGGGCCACGCCGACAGAAGGGGAAGACGCATGTCTCTTTATCACACGGAGATCCAGTGGGGCGGTCCGGGGGCGGAATGGCACAAGGACTCCGACCTGCAGATTGTCATCGGCAACCGGAACCAGGTCGTGCCCTCGTCGGGCCGGCCGGAGACCGGGACCCAGGTGACCTGGTCGGGCCCCCAGGGCAACGGCAGCATCACGTTCTTCGACGACGGCGCGTCGTTCCAGGGTGCGGCGCAGTTCCCCGGAGAGGGCCCGGTCGCCTACCGCGGGTCGGCGACGTAGGAATCTTTCGGTAAAGCCTCGGTAACACGAGAGGAATTCCACGGCGACGACCCAGGTATGCGGCCTCTTGCCGCCCTCGGCGTCGTCGTGGAATTCTCCGGTTTCACCTCTCCAACCCGGCCGGGCCCGGCGATCCCACCGGCGCGCTGCCGAGCTGTTCGCCGCCGCCACCGGGCCGCTTTCCGACCCGACCGGGCAGGCCGGCAAGGGGATGCTGCACCAGCGTTGACAATCTTCCGACTTCTGCGCTTTGGCGAGGATGGGTAGCCTGCTGGCGTGCCGAGGCTGAATGCCCACGATCTCGCCAGGACGGTGCCGGATCCTCTACGGCGCACCCCGTACGGGTTCCTCACGTGGCCAGACCGCAGCCGGCTCGCCCTCCAGTAGCCCGCGAACTCGACGGGCTGACGGCATGCGCCGGTCAGCGGCGCTGGCGCAGGGCGGCCAGACGGTCGCGTAGCGCGGGCTCGTCGGCCGGCGACGCGACGATCTCCACGAGCTTCGTGCGGCTCGTGGCGCCGTGGACGAGGGACACCTCGCCACGGCGCAGGCCGAGCGCGTCGGCGAGCGCGCGCAGCGCCGCCTCGGTCGCCTTCCCGTCGACCGCCCGCGCCGAGACACGCACCACCAGGCTCGCCTCACCGTCCGGGCCGCCCCGCTCACCGCCGACAGCGGTCCTGCTGGCCCCCGGTCGCACTCTGATCGTCACCCGCATGTCTCCCATCGTCGACGGTGCCGCCCCCGGCCGGGCACACGCCGCCACCATGCGCCGGCCCGCGGCCCCGCCTTCGGGCCCACCGCACCAGACATCGGCCGCCCCCTCCGTTTCCGTTTCCACGGCCTTCCTGTCGGCGAAGGTGACCGGCTCACCACGTGGACCCTGGCATCGGTCGGCGCGAACCCCGTCCTTCTCACCACCCGGATCGGACGAGTCGGTTACAGTGCCGGTCTTGTGAGGTGGGCGGCGAGGCCGGTCGGACGGGGCGTGCGTGCCCTCACCGTCGCCGTCGCCGCGGTGCTGCTCGGTCTGGGCGCGCACACCGCCGCCTGCGGGCAGCTGCCGTCCCTGCCGGTGACGGCGATCGGGATGGCGCTGACCGCCCGGGTGTGCTGGGGTGCGGCCGGTCGCCGTCTGTCGCTGGCGCGACTGGTCGCGCTGGTCGTGGGCGTGCAGTCCGCGCTGCACCTGGCGTTCACGCTCACCGCGTCCGCGGGTATGGCCGGGCACGCGTCCAGTGACAGCGTCGCGGCGGTGGCCGGGGCGGGTGTCGGCACCGGTGGCGGGGCCGCGGTCGGGGTGGATCTGCTGCCGGGCGGTCCGATCGTCGCGGTGGCGCATCTGGGTGCCGCCCTGCTGCTCGCCTGGTGGCTGGCCACCGGTGAACGTCTGCTGTGGCGGGCGGCCCGCGGCGCGGTGACGGTGGCCCGTGCGACCCTGCGCCGGCTGCGCCGCCGGGCGCTCACCTGGGTTCATCCGCCGCCCGCCCGCACACCGCCGGTGCGTCGACCGCCGCCGCGCACGGCCGGTGCCGCGCGGGTCGGGCACGACCTGGTTCGTCGGGGGCCGCCGGCGCGGGCATCGGTCTGACCGGCCGGCGGGTCCTCCCGCCGTGGCCCTGGTCCGACCCGCTACCACCGTCCCACGCCTGCCGTGGGACGGCCCGTCACCGCGCCCGTCCCCGTTGTGCCCCGCGCGTCGAGACCTGCGATCCCGACCGATCGTGAGGTGCGCGTCGACGGCCGACCCTCGACGTCCGGGTCTGCTCGCGACGCCACGTCCGGCGTCCGGTTCCCCTGTCCTGCTCGGATGTCCGTTCCCCACCGCAGCCCGCGTCCGCGATCGCGTCCGCCTGCGGTGACAGCGGACGCCGGGGGTGTCGAGGGCCGACGGGAAGGCGCGGTGTGCCCGCCTGCCCGCTTCCCTGCCTCCAGGTCGGAGACCCCATGGCCACCATCGATGATCGTGGTGTGCCCGCGGACGAATCCGCGGTACCACCCCCGTCACCCCCGTCCACGCTGTCACCGCCCCTTCCATCCTCTCCCTCCGCGTCGTCCCCGCCTCCGTCCACGCCGTCCCCGTCCGCGCCGGATCCGGCGCCCGCCGCGAAGCCGGCGTCGGCGGTGCGGCCACCGGCGCCGGGGGCACGTACGTCGTCGGTGGCGCTGCGACGGCTCCTGCTTCGGCTGCACTTCTACGCGGGGGTGTTCGTCGCGCCGTTCCTGCTGGTCGCGGCGCTGACCGGACTGGCCTACACCCTCACCCCGCAGCTGGACCAGCTCGTCTACGGCCACGAGCTGACCGTCGACGCGGTGGGCGGCACGCCCAGACCGCTGTCCGCGCAGATCGCCGCGGCCCGCGCCGCCCATCCCGCGGCACCGTCACCGGGATACGCACCGGCGACGGGCCGCGCCGCACCACCGCGGTCGTGTTCACCGTCCCCGACCTCGGGGACAGGCAGCGCACCGTCTACGTCGACCCGTACACCGCACGGGTCCGCGGCACGCTGACCACCTGGTGGGGCAGCACCCCGCTGACGACCTGGCTCGACGATCTGCACCGCACCCTGCGGCTGGGCGCGTTCGGCCGCTACTACTCGGAGGTCGCGGCGAGCTGGCTGTGGGTCGTGGCCGCGGGGGGCCTGCTGCTGTGGCTGGCCCGCGTGCGCCGCACCCGCCCGACAGGCCGGGCTGGCCGGGCCCGGCGCGTCCTGCTGCCCGATCTGCGCGCGTCCGGACGGCGACGCACCCTGGGCTGGCACGGCGCCACCGGCGTGTGGCTGCTGGTGGGCCTGCTGTTCCTGTCCGCGACCGGCCTGACCTGGTCACGGCACGCCGGCGCCCACTTCCGCTCCGCCCTGGACGCCACCCACGGCCACGCCCCCACCCTCGACACGGAGCTGCCCACCGCCCACGCCGCACCCACCACCACGTCGCCCACCACTCCGTTGGCGCCGGGTGCCACAGACTCGTCGTCCGGCGCTGCGGCTGCCTCCACCGGGCACCATCACTCCTCCTCCGGTGCCACCGCCCTCCCGGGAACCGACCCGGCGGACCGGGTTCTGGCCGCCGCCCGCGCGGCGGGCCTGTCCGGACCGGTGGACATCGAACTGCCGGCGGAAGCGGGCACAGCCTGGACCGTCACCCAGACCGACCGGCGCTGGCCGATGCGCCTGGACGCCGTCGCCGTCGACCCGCGTCCCACCGCCACCACCGCCGCCAGCGCTGAGGGCGGCGGCGCCCGGGTGACCGCGCACACCCGGTGGTCGGACTACCCGCTGGCCGCGAAACTGACCAAGCTCGGCGTCGCCGCCCACATGGGTCTGCTGTTCGGCCTGGCCAACCAGATCCTGCTCGCAGCCCTCGCCCTCGGCCTGGTCTGCGTCCTGATCTGGGGCCTGCGGATGTGGTGGCAGCGCCGCCCGACCCGCGCCCAGCAGCCCGACCGGCAGCGCCTGCTGGGCCCACCGCCGGCCCGCGGCGCCTGGCGTGACCTTCCCACGCCCCTGCTGGCGGCCGGGATCCTCGCCACGGTGGTGCTCGGCTGGGCACTGCCGGTGTTCGGTGTGACCCTGGCGGCCTTCCTCCTGCTGGACGTCACCCTCGGCCTCACCCGCCGCGCCCACCATCACCCGAGGTGATCGACATCCGCTGATCGCATCTGCGGGAGAACCCGGGCGGATGGGGATGGGGATGGGGGTGGGGGTGCTCGGCGACACCGGTGGCGGGCCGACGTCCCCCACGCCCTCCGCTGCCCGTTGCGTCGTGGCCGATCTACCCGGCCACGACGCATGCCGAGGGTTGTTCGGTCGCATGCCGAGGCCTGTTCGGTATTGCGAGGCCGATATCCCTGAACAACCCTCGGCATCCCGTGATCACAACCATGATCACGGCAGCGAATCGGCCGCGATTCGGGGCTTTGGGGCCTTCGATGCCGCATCATCGCACTCCGAAATCCGTCCATATTGGTGCATAATGGACGCACGGATGGCCGCGATCAGACCGCGCCGAGGGTGGGTGACGAAACGGGGACACCGTCGGCGGCGGTGCCGTCCGCGGGGGTGCCGTCGGCGGGGGGGTCGTCCGCGAGGGGGGCGGGGTCGGGGCGCAGGAGGGTCGCGAGCAGGGTGCGGGCGAGCCAGGTCTGGTAGTCGGGGCGGGTCCAGCCGCGTTGGCGCAGCATGCCGTCCACCGACGGGGAGATGTACATCCAGAGGATGTCGCGGGCGGTGTCGGCGGGCAGGTCGTCGCGAAGCAGGCCGAGCTCGGACCAGTGGCGGACCGCGGCGGTGGCCCCGAAGAGACGTTCCTGGTCGATGGTCGCGGCGAACGCCTCCAGGTCCGGGTCGCCGCCGCGGGCCTGGAACACGATGTCCATCAGGTCGCTGATGCGCCCGGACACCCCGGCGGCCATCGCCGCGTAGGCGTGGGCGGAGTCGAGGGCGCCGCGTGCCGCCCGGAACGCCTTCGACTCCGGACGGTCGATGAAGCTGATCGGTTCGTCGTCACCGGCCAGGGTGATGTCGTAGACGGCCTTGAGCAGCCCGGCCTTGCCCTCGAAGCGCTTGTAGACGGTCTCCTGGGAGACCCCGGCGGCCGCCGCGACCGCCCGGATCGTCGTGCGTGCGTAGCCGTGGGCCAGAAAGGACGCGCGGGCGGCGGCCAGCACCCGCTGGCGGGTCCGCCCCGCCCCGGCCTGACGGGACCGGTTGTCGTACACGCGACCTGCCCTTATGTCCGCGGACCCTGGCATTCGATACAGCCTACTGTCACCATTGGATGCAGTCCGCTGTACCGAACTGGACGTCCATCAACAAGGTGGACGTCCGCCACAAGGGAGCACCCCACATGCCCACCACCACCGACACCACGACCAACCCCGCCGCCGCCACCGCCACCGTCCCGGCGGTGGTTCGTCCCGTCGTCGTGCGGGCGGCTCGGCCGACGGCCAGCGGACTCGACCGTGACACGCTCGCCGACGTGGCCGTGCGCAACATCGGCGCGATGGTCGACGGCGACCTCGACGACTTCGTCGCCCTCACCCATCCCCGGGCCGTCAACCGGGAGGCGCAGGCCGAGCCGCCGGCGACCCGCGGGCTGGGCCCCGAGGCGTTCCTGGCCACCGCCCACTGGCTGCGCGCGGCGTTCTCCGACCTGTCGTTCACCATCGAGGAGATCGTGGTCGAGGGCGACCTGGTCGTCACCCATGGCACCATGTCCGGCCGGCACACCGGTGACTTCGTCATCTGGACGCCGTCCGGTGAGGTGGAACGTGCCTTCGCCCCCACCGGACGGTCGTTCACCGTCCACCACGCCCACTTCCAGCGCATCCGCGACGGCCTGGTCATCGAACACTGGGCCGTGCGCGACGACCAGGCGATGGCGTTGCAGGCCGGCTGGATTCCCCCGACCCCCCGCTACCTGCTGCGCTGCGCCCTGGCCACCCGCGCCGCCCGCCGCGCCGCCCGGTCCGCCCAGTCCGCCCCCACCGTCTGACCGTGATCCGCCCGCGATCCGGCGATGCGACGGTCGGGTCAGGCCATCGCGGTCATGGCGTGGAAGGCGCCGTCGCGCAGGAGGGGGACGGTGATGTCCGCGCCGAGAGCGGCGGCGGCCGCGACGTCGTCGTCCCAGCCCAGAGCCAGCAGTTCCCGGCCGGAGGCCGCCTCGCGCAGCTCGTCGTGCAGGGTGGGGGCGGCGGCGTCGAACGCCGCCCGGGCGGCGCGGGCTTCCGGGGACAGCTGGGCCCGGGTGAGGTCACCGAGGTGGCGAAGGACCGCACCGGCGCCCAGAAGGTCCTCGACGGCGGGACGCAGCGGGCCCGCGTGCGCCACACCCGAGGCGTCGGGCCAGCGTTCCCCGGAGGCGATCACCGCGACCGTGCGGCCCGCGGCGACCTCGGTGGCGAGCAGACGTCCGACCGCGGGCGCGTTACGCAGGCAGCCGGCGAGGACCGCGCCGTGGTCAGCGGCGAAACCGGCGGCGCGGCCGTCACGCCACCCGTAGGGCAGCACCACCGCACCCCGGCTGACCGCGACACTGACCGCGGTGGTGAACCGCAGCACGTCGACGAGCACCACCAGGTCGCTCACCGGTGCCAGCACCGCCAGATCCCGCTCCCCCCACCCGAACCGCACCGCGAACACGCGCTGCTGCGGCATCGCCGTCTCCCCTCGTCCCTCTTGTCTCTCTTGTCTCTCTAGAGGACCCTGTCGCCCAGAACACGTTCAAGTGCCGCCTGGCCGGCCGGTCCCCAGGTCGGTTTGCCACCGGGAACACCCCGCCGCCCGTTCTCGCCGACCCTCAGCAGGACCAGGCCTCGGTGGAGGGCCAGACCGCGGGCACGGCGGATCGTCGCCTCGTCCGCGCACGCGTACCGGTCGAAGAAACGCCCGGCGGCGCCCGCGGGGAGCAGGACCCAGGCCGCGGCGAGGTCCCACGCGGGATCCCCGACGCACAGGTCACCGAAGTCGACCACACCGGCGAGTGTTCCGTCGGCGACGACGACGTTCGCCGGATGCAGATCACCATGCACCCACAGCGGTGGGCCCGCCCACGCGGGCGCAGCGTCCGTTGTCCTCGTGGTAAGACGGTCATCCCCGGTGGCACCGGTGCGAGATCAGCACAGGGCGCGCAGCCAGGCGTCGGTCGAGGCGCTCAGATACTCGGCGGTGGCCTTCCAGTAGGGGCCGTCCTCGGTCCAGATCCTGGCCCACGGTTGCCGCCCGCGCCGCGCGCCGTCGCGCAGCAGGTCGTGCATCGCGGCGGCGCGCCGTCCCAGCAGATGGGCCAGCCGCGGGCGGGACGGGGCGTCCAGGTCGTAGCCGTCGACGAAGGCGCGTAGCCGCGCCGCCGACCGCCCCATCGGACGGTCGGCGCGCAGGCCCGCGATGCTCTGCGCGGCGTAGGCGAGATCCCACAGCCGGGAACTCGGCGCGGTCGCGTCCCAGTCGATGAGCACCCAGCCGCGGGCGGAGTCGACGAGGTTCCACGGCGCGACGTCGTTGTGGCAGACCAGCTCCTCCCGGTCGGGTGGGATCAGCCGGTTCCACGTCGCCGTCGGCGGTGGGCGCCACGCGGCGAGGGCCTGGTGCAGGTCGGCCAGCATCCGTCCCAGGCAGGCCAGGCGGGCCGTCGGGTAGGTGCCGGCGGGGTCGCCGAGCGGCCCGGGGATGTACTCGAGCACCTGGCGTCCCCGCTCGTCGCGGCCCAGGGCCCGCGGGGCCCCGGTGAAACCGACCGCGTGCAGGTGGCGCAGGACCGCGTCCACCGTGTCGGTCCAGGGGCCGACCGGACGGCGCACCGTGTCGCCGACCCGCACCACCCCGGCCGTGACCCGCCCGGCCAGCGGCATCTCCCCCTCCCCCTCGTCCATCTCCGTTCCTTTTCCTTCTTCCGTCACCCGGGGCGGCCGCATCCCGGTCCGCCCGCGCCAGGTCCGCTGTAACCGGGCCGCCGGCCGCTTCGGATCAGGCCGGGGGCTGCCCGTAGCCGGGCTGGCCCTCCTGACCGAGCGGGCGCTGACCAGCCTGGCCGTGGCCGGGTTGCCCCTGACCAGGCTGACCGTAATCGGGCTGGCCAGGGCCGGGCTGACCAGGGCCTGGCCAGACGGGCTGACCGTGAACAGCCTGGCCGGGTCCGGGCTGGCCGGGTCCGGGCTGGCCGGCGTTCGGCGGGCCGTAGCCGGGCTGGCCGTAACCGGGCCAGCCGGGTGTGGCGTCGGTGCCGATCTGGCCCGGCTGGGCCAGCGTGCGGTCGAACCACCACCGCGTCTCACTGCCCAGGACCCATCCGATCAGCAGGATCGCGAAGACGATCGCGACCACGCTGGTGCCGGTCCCACTCACCAGGCTGGCGATGCCCACCAGAATCACGATGCCTTCGGCCACCACCACGACCTGCAGGGCGGCCGCTATCCGACGGATCACCAGAACCGCGGCGAGAACCTGCGCCGCTCCCACCACGAAACCCAGGATGACAAGAAAACGGAGCAGGCTCACATCTTCTTCCTGGCCGCGTTCGATCCGGTCGTCGACCAGCATCCGCACCAGGATCGATGACACGATGTTCAACGCTGCCTGGATGAACAGAAAAGCGACCACGCCTTTCAGCTTCCTCGGCATTCCCGTCTGCTGCGGCGCGAATCCCCCGGTCATTCCACCATCCTCCACTCGGCCATGATCAGGCCCGGACCAGTCGCATCAGTATGGGGGTCCGTCCATATCAGGACGACGTTCACAAGAATGCCCGGAGCCCGACGACGGCACCCCCCGGCGTCCGTCCAGGCTCCCCACCAGGCACGATGCGCCACACCAGACAGGACTGTCACCCACCGCTGTCAGATGGATGACATCGAGGGCGGTCCACCGACCGTCAGCCGCAGGTGACGGTCGCTCGACAACGGGCCGGTGTCGAGCTCCACGGAAAGCCCAGCGAAAGCGAACCGGCCCGCGCTCGCGGTCCTCGAAGTGAGCCCCGTCCTGGCCATGTCCGGAACCGAACAGGTGTCACACAGCCCCGGGCCATCGCGGCCCACATCGTGGGGCTTGTCGCACGAGGGACGAGGACACCGAACCACCGCTGCCAGCGGAACTGATCCGCGCCCTGGCCAGGACGGACGGGGCGTGGGAAGGCTGGCAGGACACCGACCAGCGGACGAGCGGACGAACACAGCACGCCGGTTGCGCCTGTACCGGCACCTGCCGCCCCGGTACATAGGATGCGCGGGTGGCGACAGCCGAATGCGATATCACGCTTCCGGACGGGCGCACAGTGCACGTCTATGACAGCGGCGACGGTGGGAACGCGGGCATTCCCACCGTCTACTGGCATCACGGCTCGCCGCAGGTCGGTGTACCGCCGGAGCCGCTGGTCGCCGCCGGTGCGGGCACGGTGCGCTGGTTGTCGCACGACCGTCCCAGGTACGGCGGGTCCGGCCCCCACCACGGCCGTTCGGTGGCCGCGGTGGCCGCCGACGTCGCCTGTGTCGCGGACGCGCTGGGCGTCGACCGGTTCGCGGTGATGGGGCAGTCCGGTGGTGGGCCGCACGCTCTGGCCTGCGCCGGTGTGCTGGAAGGCCGTGTGCTGGGCGCCGTCTGCGTCTCGGGTCTGGCCCCTTTCGACACGGCGGGCCTGGACTGGTTCGCCGTCGGCGCGGCGAGCTGTGGCTGACCCCCGACGACGGCCACCTCTCGATTTTCGACCACGCCGAACGTGCCGTGACCTGGCTGCTCGATCACGCCGAAAACAGCCCGGCAGGGTGACCGGTGACCCCCAGGCCGGAGCTAGATCCTGGGCAGGTACACGACGTGGTGCGCTTCGTCGAAGGCGAGGCTCGCGCAGGGACGGTCCGCGTCGGACGGAACCTGGTCACCGGTGTCGACGGTCCAGCCAGCGAGGTCATGGGCTGTGAGCAGCTGCCGGACCAGAACCGCCGCCGCGTCGACCGCCAGGCAGCCGCGCCCGTCCATGGCCGCCACCGCGTCACGCTTGAACGCCGCGAACCGTTGGGCCTCGGCCGTGAACGAGCCGTCGAACTCCCGCAGCTCGAGCTCGCGACATGCGGTCGCACCCGGGAAGACGGCGACCTTCCCGGTCGCCGAGACGCAGGCGCTCAGCACGGCCGGCGCGGGCTGACCGAAGGCCGTCTGCCACACCCTGCGACAGCTATCGACCGGATCGCCGCCGTCATCGCCCAGGACCGCGGTCGAAGCGTGCAGGCTGACGGCGGCATAGCAGCCGTGTGACAGGGCGCTGGTGGCCGGCCCGGACGACAGGACGACCGCGGCCGCGGCCGTCGCTCCCACCACCGCCGCGGCGACGGGAACCGCCACCAGGACGCGGATCCGGTAGCGGCGGCGACGCGGCAGGGGCTGAATCCGCCTTTCGAGCAGACGCACGGCAGTCGCCTGGTCGCCGCCGGGCAGGGCTTCGAGGCTGACCGGGTCGGCGCGTCGAAGGAGATCGTCAAGTGCGCGGTCGTCGATGGTCATCGGCGCTCCTCGGTCAGGCCTGCGGGGGTGGTGGTCATGGCGGCGTGCTCGCCCGCGAGCTCGTCACGGAGCCGTTTGCGGGCGCGGTGGAGCCGGATGGCGACCGCGTTGACGGAACAGTCGAGGAGGCGAGCGAGGTCGCTGTGACCGAGCTCGTCCCAGGCGGACATGCGAAGGATGTCGGCATCGGCTGGACTCAGCCGGCCCAGCGCCGCCCGTAGCGCGGCGACGTCGACGTCGTCCAATGCGGCGGGTGCCACCGGCGTGTCCTTGCGCCCGGCCTCCTCGGCCAGTTTCGTGACGAGCCGTGTTCGCCGGCGTTCGGACCGATGCTGGTTGAGGATCGTCCGGCGGGCGACGCCCAGCAGCCACAGCAGACATGCGTTGTCCGGGCCCGGGAGGTCATCCAGGCGCCGCCAGGCCGTCGTGAACGTCTCGGCGACGATGTCCTGCGCGGCGAAGTTCTCGGGCACTCGCCGCAGGACGAACGCGAGCACGCGTGCGTAGTGGGCGAAGTAGATCCGACGAAAACGCTCCTCGTCGGGTGGGTCCTGTTGTTTCATCGGCTGCACCAGCTCCTCGTCGGACTCGGCCGCTCGGCTCGCCAGTACATGTCCGCCAGGCCCGGCCACCTTTCAGCCCTGGCCGTGTGTCGCCCGTCCGGCGCCGGAGGGGACGGTCGCCGACACGGCGGTGACCGCGCCCGGGGCCCGGGCGCGGTCACGTGCGGAGTCAACCGTCCGGGTTACCGGCGCGGTGACCGTTTCCTCAGATGATGTAGATCGACGCGGACGCACGTCATGCCGCTGCGCCTGATCTGACACACCGTCGCCTTCTACCGCAGGTGTCGGGTGAAGAACCGGTTTCCGCTGTCGCCCTCGAACGCCGGGACGCCGGTGTGTCCGCCCATGTTGGCGTGCAGTGTCTTCTCGGTGGAGCCGAAGGCGTCGAACAGGTCCAGGGTCTGGGAGCGGTCGTTGTGCTCGTCGTCCCACTGCAGCAGGACCTGCAGCGGGATGGTGATCTGGCGGGCCTGTTCGACCAGGGCGGCGGGTACGAAACTCCCGGCGAACAGCAACGCGGCCGCGATCCGCGGCTCGAGTACCGCCATCCGGATGCCGATGGAGATCAACCCGCCCGCATAGCCGACCGGGCCGCCGATCTCGGGCAGTGCCAGGAGGTCGTCGAGTGCGGCCCGCCATTCCGGAACCGCTTTCTCGACCAGGGGGAGGACGAGCCGGTCGACGATCTCCTCGACCGGCTCACCGGCCTCCAGCGCCCGGCGCAGGTCGGCGCGGGCCTGCTCGGCGGCGGCCCAGCGGGGCCGGTCGCCGCTGCCGGGAAGCTCGAGGGTGGCCGCGGCGAAACCCGCCGCCACGCAGCCCCGGGCCCGGGCCACCAGCCGCGGATACATGGCGTGCAGCCCGCCGGGATGACCGAGCAGGATCAGCGGCACCGACGCCGACGTGGACGTCCACAGGATGCCGGGGATCTCGCCGAGGGTGAAGGAACGTTCGAGGACAGCGTCGTCGAGACGCTGGTGCGACGTGAACCGCATGGTCGTGCCTTCCGGGAGCGTGCTGGGACGGTGCTCCCGGACGACCTAGCGCCCGACCGTGACCCCGCAGGGGAGCACCCATGTCGATACTGCGTGCACGGGTACCACCTCCTCGGTCTCCTGTCCGGCCTCCGGCACCCTAGCAGCGCTCGCCATCCCGCGGCCACCGGGTTCACACACCGGCCGCGGGATGCCCGGGCGGGGTGTGCGGGCTCTGCTGGTGGGTGGATGACGACCTGACAGCACTGCCCGCGACGGCGGTGTTCCTCACGGTCGCGGCGCAAAGCCGGACCCGGCGGCGGGGCGGTGACGGTGCGCCGCCACAATGTCGGCTGTGCTCGACTGGTCTCACAACACCTACTACCAGCGGCTGTTGCTGCGCCACCTGCCGCGGCCCTGCCGGCGGGTGCTCGATGTCGGCTGTGGCACCGGGGCGTTCGCGGCCCGCCTCGCCCAACGGGTCGAGCACGTCGACGCCGTCGACCGGTCCGCGCCGATGATCGAACAGGCCCGGCGGCACACCCCCGACACCGTCACCTGCGTGCTCGCGGATGTGCTGGTCGACCCGCTGCCGGGCAGGGACTACGACGCGATCGTGTCGATCACCGCGCTGCACCACATGCCGTTGGAGGCCGCCCTCGAGGTGCTCGGGGCCGTGCTGCGGCCCGGTGGAGTCCTCGCCGCCGTCGTTCTTCCCCGCAGGGACCTGCGCCGGGAGTGGCCTGTCGAGCTCGCCGCCGCGGTCGGTCATCGTCTGCTCGGCGTCGTCTTCCTCGTGACCGGGCTGCTGCGGGGCGGCCACCCGTGCGCGAAGGAGCACCACACGCGCACGGGCATGCCCGTGCTCATCGACGCGCCGCTGACCACACGCCAGGCCGCCCAGGTGGCCGCCGCGGTACTGCCCGGCGCGCGGGTGCGACGGCTGCTGTTCTGGCGTTACCTCCTGCTGTGGGAGAAGCCGCGGGACGCGTGTCCCACACCCTCACCTGGCCCGGGACACCCGCGGGGATGATCGCGGGGACCTGGTGCCCCTGCGCGTACCCGACCGCGGCTGGCTACACGGGCGCGTTTTGGCCCCGCCCGAGGCCCTCCTCGCCGACGAGTGTGGTCCTCGCTGTTCACCGCCATGCGGGACGACGCCCACGACAGCGGCCGCTCGATCCGCGCTCTCGCCGGCCGGCACGGTGTCCACCGCCGCACTGTCCGCCTCCGCTGTCCAGCACTACGTCGCACGACGCCGCGAGGAGCCACCACCATGCTCAGTAATGGCGTGAAGGGTCGGATCAGTCCTGGTCGGGCAGGGCAAGACCGGCTTGAAGGTCACGAATGATCGTGCCGAGTTGGCCTGATGTGAGGAGCCCGGGCCCGAGAGGACCTGACCGATCCTCGCCGACAGGCGGGAGGGCTCGTAGGGCGGCCCGGACCTCCGCCGTCATGTGATCGAGCTGCCAGCGGAGCTCGTCCTCGACGGCTCCTGGCCTGCCGGGGGCCAGGCCGGCCGCTTTGGCTGCATACGCGGCGGCGCCCAGTGCGTGCGCGCCCATGTGGCAGATGGCTACGGCTTGGCCGGCGGCTCGGGCAGCGGCAGCTGCCGCAGGAGCCTTCACATCACCGGCATCGACCCCACCCATGAATCGACGGCGGATCTCCTCAGCAGTGTTCAGCTCTCCCCGGGAGAACGCCCGGGTCCGGGCGATGGCAGCGCGAGGGCGGTCATCCTTTGGAGCTTCGGCCTCGAACAGCCCCAGAACCCGCTCTGCGCAATCGGCGGCCCATGCGGCGACAAGACGTCGATCGGCTTCGCTGAGCGTCTGCGGAGATCCCACCACGCCGACTCTACAGAGCTGATCTGATCAGCTGATTGCAGCGCTCCAGATCCACGAGGTGCGACGAGAGTGGCCGTCGAGGTCGGCTCTTCCTGTGGACCACAGGAGGACTTGCGCCGGATCGCCCTCCGGAACGCCCGGGAACAGCCGGCTCAGCACCCCCGCGCAGAGTGAACGCGGGGGACGCCACCGCACGCCCATTCCCTCGGTGATGTCGTGGGTATGGAGGAGGGTCTCGGCGACGCCCATGGCCGCGAAACCCGTCGCGTCGGTCGGCCCGTGGTGCCACGCCCGAGCAGCCGGGTTGGCGGCCAGCACACTGCTGAGCAACCCTCCGCAGGCGGTGACCACCTGAAGCACCTCGCGCGGGTGCGCGTCGCTCCCGACGGTGAGATCGAAGGGCAGGTACCCGGCCGTGGGGCGGGCTGCCACCTGTCCCGCATAGGCCAGCAGATCGTGCGCGACATGGGCGGCGGTCTTCCAGCAGCTCCACTCGACCGGCCCTGCCTGGACCTGCCAGTCGCGAGTCTGATGAGGCCCGAGTACCCGCACCATCTCGGCCACAGCCTCCTCGACATGCTCGCCACTCATCGCACGCATGAAGGCAAGCCTCCCAGGACGAGCTCGTGGGTCAACCAGGAATCCGTACGGGCAACCATAGATCACCATCACGCGGCTGCTCGGCTTCGACCTGCTGCCCCGCATCAAGCGGGGCTCCGCCGCTGTCCGGACCCGAGTACTGGCATTACCGTAAAAGAACAATCCAGGGTCCGGCTCCTCGGCTCAGGGGAGGCTGATGGCGATGATGTGTCCTTCGCGGACGGCGGCGCGTCGCTGCTCGTCGAAGTCGGGTGCCGCGCAGGCGAAGAGAGTGCCGTCGCCGATGGCGCAGGCGAACACGGGAGTCCCGGGACTGATCTCGGCGCCGATCTCGCCTGCCGCGGTCAGCTGAAGCAGGCGATTGCCTCCGGCATCGGCGATCCAGAGGTTGCCGTCGGCGTCGAGGCAGGAGCCGTCGGGCGCGACGACCACCTGGCTGAGCACCTCGGTGAAGTCGTCTCCTGATGGCGCTGGTCCGAAGGACGCCCAGGTGCGTCGATGGACGAGGTCACCTGACGGCGTGAGGTCAAAGGCGGTCACGCGGTTGCCGAAGGTCTCGTTCACCAGCAGTACGCCTGCCGTAGTGATCACGCTGCCGTTGGGAAACCAGAGATCGGAGGCAACCTCGGTGATGCTCCCGTCGGGGTCGACCCGGTGCAGGGCTGCCGGGGCGACGTTGTCGCCAGCGGCCAGGTCGAAGCCGAAGTTGCCCACGTAGGCTCGCCCGAACGCGTCGACCACCATGTCGTTGAGCTGTCCCGTGGCGTGCCCGGACAGGTCCGCGTGGACGGCCAACGTGCCGTCGGTCTCCCGGCGGAGGATCCTGCGGTCACGCATGGAGACGATCAACAGCCGGCCGTCCGGGAGCCACCCCAGGCCAGACGGCTGCCCCGGTACCAACGCTTCGATCCGCGGATCCGAGCCGGATGGCAGGACCGACGCCACGCGGCCACCGAAGAAGTCGGAGAACCACAGGCGGTTCTCGTGCCACCTGGGCGACTCGGCGAAGTGCAGGTCTGCGACGACGGTGCGCGTCATGGTCAACGGGAGCCTCAGAGGGGTCGTGGATCATTCGGTGCAGGACGATTCGGCAGCTGCCTTTGGAAAAGGGAAGCTGGTGGGGCGGGCCCTCTGGCTTCGATCTTCTCCAGCAGTTCCCGCATCACTATTCCCTGTCCTCCACCGGACGGCGGGTCACGCCACGGCGGGTGCCCGCCCACTGTTTCGGCTCCGGCTCGTCCGCGATCCCCGTCAAAAGGGGACGTAGGAAGGCGTCGCGCTCGGTGTGGTGGAGCGCCGGCGTGGGCCGCGGCGGTCACGATCTCACCGAGGCCGTGGGGGTACTGCACGGTCTCGGTCGTGGTCAGGGCGGTGGCACTGCTGGCGTAGGACGACGTCGAGGGCAGGCGGTGCGCGCCGCCGCCCTGGTAGGGGAAGCCGAACCTGACCGGGTCGACGGTATCGATCATCTGGATCAGGGGGTGCCCGTCGATCAGTACCAGGGTTCCGCCGGGGCGCAGGGCGGTGGCGGCGGCGGTCATCCAGGCTGTCACGTCGGCGATCCAGGGCAGCACCCCGTAGGAGGCGAAGACGACGTCGAAGCAGCCCGCGAGATCGTCGGGTAGTCGTTGCGCGTCCGCCTGGACGAACCGGGCGTCGATTCCCGCCGTGGCGGCGAGCGCGCGGGCGCGTTCCACCGCGACGGGCGAGAAGTCCAGGCCGGTGACCCGTGCACCGAGCCGGGCCCACGACAGCGTCCCCAACCCGAAGTGGCACTGCACATGCAGAAGATCAAGACCGGACACCGCGCCGACCGCCGCGGACATCTCCGCCCGCTCCCGTCTGGTCAGCATGAGCCGGCCGGCGAGGAAGCCCTCGACGTCGTAGTAGCTGTCCTGTCCGTGCCGGCGTGCCAGCTCGTCCCAGCGCGCCCGGTTCAGCGCGGTCGCGTCGTCCATGCTCATGCCCGCGGCTCCAGGCGCGCGAGCCCACCGGTTTCGAGAGCTATGTGGAGCACGCCGTCTTCGGTGCGGGCGAGGCCGTGCGGTTCGCTGGAAGGCGTCGGCAGGTCGTGTTCGTCGATCTCTCCGGCCGTGGTGATGTGCCCGATGCGGCCCGCGGCCCATGCGGTGAACCAGCAGCCTCCGGCCGGGTCGGCGATGATCGCGTGGGGTCGGGCGTCCCGGTCGGGGAGCGGGAACTCCTCGAGGTGTCCGTCCGGGCTGATCCGGCCGATCTGACCGGCGGCGATCTCGACGAACCAGAGGAAGCCGTCGGTGCCCCGGCAGATCCCGACCGGGGCCGCGCCGGGGGTGGGCAGCGGGTGGAGGGTGATCTGCCCGGCGAGTGTGATGCGGCCGATCGCGTGCGCCTGGTTGAGGGTGAACCAGAGGGCCTGGTCGGCCCCGGCGGTGATCGCCGCCGGAAAGGCGCCGGTCACCGGGAGCGGGTACTCGGTGATCGTGCCGTCGGTGGTGACGCGTCCGATCCGGTCGCTGTTCATCTCGGTGAACCACAGGGCGCCGTCCGGGCCGGTGGTGATACCGAAGGGCCCGCTGTCCGGGGTGGGCGTGGGAAAGGAACTGGTCTCGCCGTCGAGGGTGATCCGGCCGATCCGGTGGTCGCGGTTACGGGTGAACCACAGCGCGCCGTCCGGCCCCTGCGTGATGATCGAGGGCCCGCAGGTGGCGGGAGCGAGCTGGTAGGAGTCGAGCTGGCCGTCGCGGGTCAGCCGCGCGATCCGCCCGGCGTGGACCATCGTGACCCACAGATCCCCGTCGGGGCCGCAGGTCAGGTCGTAGGGGCCGGCATCCGAGTCCGCTATCCGCGTTTCGCGGATTCTCACGTGTGCGGGGTGGGACATCACGGGTCTCCTCGGTGGAAGGGACATGGCTGTCGGTCGGGTTCGTCAGTAATCCGCTCGGGTGGCCGCAAGTCCGAGCAGTGCGGGGACCGGCTGGTCGCCGTCGTCTTCCGCGGGTCGCGTAGGCGTCGTACCAGTCGGCGAACTCGTCGTAGCGCTGTCGCATCGGACAACCCGAACAGAGATCGCCACGCTCCGCCACACAATTTACTGACGCGTCCGCCTGCCGCGGAGACCTCCGCTCGCGCCGGGGTGACGCCCCGGCGGCCTAGGCTGAAGGCATGGCTGATACGGCGCATCGGGTCGAGCCGTCCGGGGTGTGGGCCACCGCTGTGGGCGTGGCCCGCGTGCGGGCGATGGAGACGGCACGGGAGCGGCCGCTGTTCCGGGATCCGCTGGCGCTGGCCTTCGCCACCGCCGGCGGACGAGACCCCGCGGCGCCGTCGCCCCCGCACGCCGACGAGGCGGCGCGGCGCCGCTGGCTCGGTGTGGCCTTCTCGATCGTCATCCGGACGAAGTTCCTGGACGACCTGCTCGACCGGGCGGTCGCCTCCGGTGTCCGCCAGGTCGTGCTGCTCGGAGCCGGGATGGACAGCAGGGCCTTCCGGATGGACTGGCCCGCGCGGACCCGACTGTTCGAGGTCGACACGGCCGAACCGCTGGCCTTCAAGGCCGCGGTACTGCGTCAGGAGCGGGCCACCCCACGCTGCGAACGGATCACCGTCCCGGTCGACCTGCGCGAGGACTGGCCCGGCGCCCTGGCCGCCGCCGGGCACGACCCGGCGCGACCGACGGTGTGGATCGCCGAGGGACTGCTGATCTACCTGCCCGAGGACGCGGTGCGGTCGCTACTCGAACGGGTCGGCGCGCTGTCCGCCGCGGGCAGCAGGATGGGCCTGACCCTGGGCACCCGCGGTGTCCTCGAACGCTTCCGCGAGGACGCCGCCGCGGGATCACCGGCGTCGATGTGGGTCTCGGAGACGCCGCAGGACCCGGTCGGCTGGCTGGACACCCTCGGCTGGGACGCGCAGACCTTCACCCTGCGTGAGCGCGCCGCGGCCTACGGACGTCCGATACCCACCCCCCCGCGGCAGGACGAGGGCGCCGGCGGCCTGGTCTCGGCGGTGCGCGCGGCCCGCTGACCCCGCCGGTCCTACCGCGCGACGACGGCCACGTTCACGCGATGCGCCAAACGTGATCACTCTCAGGCCGCGTCTTCACCGCGCTACGGTTGCCGGTATGCAGCCGCCACCGCCACGCCCGCCGGCGCTGCGGGTCATGCAGGCCAGCACCGCCAGCGAACGCGAAACCCTCGAAGCGTTCCTCGACTTCCACCGGGATGTCCTCGTCCACAAGGTGCGCGGTGTCAGCGACCAGGACGCCGCACGCAGGCTGCTGCCCTCACGCACCACCCTCGCCGGCCTCGTCAAACACCTGACCGTGGTGGAGCGAAACTGGTTCGGTCGGCTGACCGACCCCGACGTGTCACCGGCCGGCGAGGAGGACGCGAGCTGGGTCCTCACCGACGCGGACACCGCTGAATCGCTGCTGGCGGCGTACGAGCGTGCGTGCGCGTTGTCCCGGAAGGCCGCGGCCGGGTACGCGATCGACGACGTCGTCGCCCACCCCGACCTGCCCCAGGTATCACTGCGGTGGATCTACATCCACATGATCGAGGAGACGGCCCGCCACGTCGGCCACGCCGACATCGTGCGCGAACTGACCGACGGCGCGACCGGCGCGCTCGGCTAGCAGACGACCCGCCGCCTCACCGGCTCCCCGGCCTCGTAGATAGTCCCCACCCTGGACCGAACCAGCACCAGGGACGGTGGTCGCTGGCATATCGGGGTCGGGCGGAGCGCGAGCACGCCTTCGACCTGAAGGAACTCCACCGTCACGTTCCTCACGGACCGGCTGGAACAGCGCGGCCTCGTCCAACGGCGAACAGCGCAGACAGACCGACGTCAGAAGGTCATCAGTCTGACCGGCCGTGGCGTCGAAGTCCGCACCCGGCTCATCCAGACCCTGACGGCAGGCTCCCCGCTCGCCCAGCTTTCCCCGGACGACCAGCAGCACCTCCACGCGCTGCTCGCCAAAGCGGGGGCCGACCCGAGCCGGTTCACCTGCCAACCAGCCAGCCCCTCCAGCGCCGCCGCCGACCAGGCGGACCAGCCCGGCAAACGCCGCCCGAGAGACTGACGCCCCTTGTCCGGCGACCAGGCGGGCTGGCGGGCTGGCGGGCTGGCCGGATCGGCGCCCGACCGGTGGGACCGGCGGTCACGGGCACCTGTCGAGCAGGCCGATGGTCGTGTAGGCCCCGCAGATGGTCGCGGCGTCGACCTGCCAGGTGGAGCCGGTCCGCACCACGGTGACGGTCACGGAGTCGCTGGTGTGGCCGGGGCTGGCGCGTAGCCGCGGCTCGCCGAGCTGGCCACCCCCGTCGACGCTGGCCACCCCCGTCGACTCGCTGTGCTGGACGGCCCGGTGCGGTGGCGGGTGCACGGCAGACACCCGATGCGGGCCGGGACACCGGCCGGCGGTCGACGTGATCATCTCCGTCGAGCGGTCGACGTGGTCGGTTCCTGCTCGATCCGTGATCCGTGATCCGTGCGGGTGGCGCGCGGCGCTGGGCGCGACCCGCACGGACCTACGTGCAGGTACTGTTCTCAGCTCTCAGCGCCGAACACCGGGCCGGTAGACCCGCGGCGGGACGTAGACCCGGGGTGGCACGTAGACCACTGTCGGCCCGGGGGTCGGCGGGGCAACATAGGCGGGCGTGGTCGCGTAGACCACACCCGGGCGGTACACCCGGGCAGGTGCGACGACGACAGCACCGGGCCGGTGGATCCGGGCCCCTCCCAGGGGGCGCGCCTGCGCCACGGCCGCGGGCAGGAGCACGAAAACCCCGGCAGCGGCAAGAAACAGGGCGAACGTCGACAACATCCGTTTGAGGATCATGTTCTGCTTCCCGTCGTTGGGTCGCGGCTCGTACAGACGCCGCTGGACACGGGACGGTGGCCACCTCATCACGACGACGTCACTCATGGCAGGGATTCGGTCGCCGCTCGCTACAGCATGGGGGGCGGGCGGCGGGCACGCCACCGGGGGTCCGCGCGGGTCCGCGCGGGTCGGTCAGGATCGTCAGGATCAGACGATGGTCAGCCCACCGGGGGCGTTGTGGCGGATGACGACGTTATGGTTGGACTCGGGCCGACCGCCGGTGTCGGTCCACCAGATGGTGCAGCTCTGCCCGACGGGCAGCACCGCGGGGCAGGTGTTGGTGGGAAAGGCCTCGCTGCGCGGCGCCGGGGTGACCGAGGTGATGGCCAACGCCTCGGTACCGGTGCTGGTCAGCAGGACCCCGGCGCAGTGGTTGCAGCCCTGCGGGGTGTCGCCGCCCCGCACCCAGGAGATCGCCGGCCCGGTCTGTCCCGGCCCGACCAGGCGCACGGTGACGGTCCGGGTCGCAGTGGCACCGCCACTGTCGGTCACGGTCAGGGTCACCGGGTGGCTGCCGGGATCGTGGTAGAGATTCGCCGCCGTGGCGTCGGTGCCCGGGCCGACGAGGGTGCCGTCGCCGAAGTCGAAGGTGTAGGACGCCAGCGGGGCCGATCCCGGGGCTGATCCGGTCGCGTCCACGAGGACCACGCTCGGGGCCGAACCCAGGGCCGGGACGAGGGAGAGCCGCGCGGTCGGGGCGATGTCCGGCTGCGCACGGGCGGGGCCACCGAGGGCGTACGCGGAGCGTCCCCCGCCGCCGACGATGGCGGTGACCCGGGCGGGAACGGCGACGCGGACCGGGGTGAAGCTGTCGGTGGTGGTCCCGTCGCCGAGCTCGCCGCCGTCGTCGTCCCCCCAGGCCCAGACGCTGCCGTCGCGGCGCACCGCGTAGCCGGCGGCGTACCCGCCGGCGAGGGCGCTCACGTTGGCCAGGCCGGCGACCTGCACCGGGGTGGAGCTGTTCGTGGTGGTCGCGTTACCCAGCTGGCCGTCGCCGTTGTATCCCCAGGCCCGCACGGTGCCGTCGCGGCGCAGCGCGTAGGCCGAGCCCCATCCGCCCGCGATGGCGGTGACCTCGTCGAGTCCGGTGACCTGGACGGGGACGGTGCTGTCGGTGGTGGTGGCGTCACCGAGGCCGCCGTCGCCGTTGTATCCCCAGGCCCACACGGTGCCGTCGCGGCGCAGCGCGTAGGCCGCGTGACCACCGACGGCGACGGCGCTCACGTCGGTCAGGCCGCTGACCTGGACGGGGGTGGAGCTGCCGGTGCCCGTGCCGTTGCCGAGCTGCCCGTTGTCGCCGTTGCCCCAGGCCCACACGGTGCCGTCGCGGCGCAGCGCGAGGGCGGTGGCGTTCCTGGCGGCCACCGCGCTCACGTCGGTCAGGCCGCTGACCCGCACCGGCAGGGAACTGGCGGTGGTGGTGCCGTTGCCGAACTGGCCCTGACTGTTGTCACCCCAGGCCCACACGGTGGCGTCGCGGCGCAGCGCGTAGCCGGTGGAGCCGCCGGCGGCCACCGCGGTGACGCTGTCAAGGTCCAGGACCTGCACGGGGGTGGACCGACTGGTGGTGGTCGCGTCCCCGAGCTGCCCGGCCCAGTTGGCGCCCCAGGCCCAGACCGTGGCGTCGCGGCGCAGCGCGTAGGCGGAGGAGGTCCCGGCCGCGAGCGCGGTGATGCTGTCGAGGTCAGCGACCGGGAAGGGCAGACGACTGTCGATCTGGGTGCCGTAGCCGAGCTCCCCGTAGGAGTTGGAGCCCCAGGCCCAGGCCACGCCGGTGGCGGGCCGTGGGCGGTGCTCCCCCGGCCCCGGCGGCCCGGGCGCCCCGGGGGCCCCGGATGCCAGGGCCGCGGTGGGCAGCACAGGGACCAGAGCGAACACCCCGATGATCATCGAGCATGTCGTTCGCCGATGACGGTGTCTCGTTTTCCGCAGGACAGGCATGACTATCACTCCCCACAACAAGGAGAATCCGGTTTCGGCCGCCGAGCATAGCCAGGTCGCCCCGCTTTACCGGGCACGTTCAAAACCGCCCGGATGCGTGCCCGAACGCTGTCCGGGTCCGCCGATCGCGGCTGCATCGCCGTTCTCGGGCAGGTGGCCGGCCCCTCGTTCGCCGTTCGTTTTCCCCTGGCCGACCACCAGGCATTTTCCCGCTCTGCCGCCCGCATGCGAAAACCCGTATTCCGTGGACTTTCGCAGAACACATCCAACCGAATTGTCCGTACACGCCGCATCCAGCGAACTGTCCGCACACGCCGTATCTGGACCGGCCCGACGTCAGGCCATCGCGACGTTGAGCACCACGGTCGGCGCCATGCTGCTGGCCCGGGCCGTCCACGACGACCGGTCCCGTCCTCACGCATCCCGGCGAGGACCGCGCCGGGTTCGGCGGCGAAGGCCACCGCGCTCGAATCTGCCCATCGCCGGGCTATCGCCGCCTGGTGGGGCACAGGGCCGACAGCGTCTCGACCTGGATCCGCGGACCTGGAGTGGCTGCAGCGCCACCCCCTCGACATCGGTCACGTTCCGTGACACCGATCTGGGGGGCCACGGGTGTGCAGGATGCACCTGGGTCGTCGCGGTCGTGTTCCGTGACACCGATCTGGGGGGCCACGGGTGTGCAGGATGCACCTGGGTCGTCGCGGTCGTGTTCGTGTCCGTTTTGCCGACTACGACGACCCGTGTAGCCGGATCTTGCTGGGGAGCGCGTTGCGGGGCGTGGTGGGTGCGGGGGATCGTTTTACGCCAGGGTCCGGGCGGCACGCAGTGCGACGGCCTGCGCGGCCTGCTCGCCGCCACCACCGAGCAGCCGATCCTCGACCACACCCTCGATCGGATCTTCGCCTGAACGTGCGCGGTTACCCGTGCCGCGCGCGCCCGAGAAGATCGACGTTCACGCCCCGGGCGCCACCGGCCACGGACACGTTAGCGGCTGGCGGTGAGGACACGGGTCACAGCCGCCGCGACGGCGGGAGTGAGGCGCGGGTGGTCGAGCGCGGGCAGCAGCGCCT
>NZ_JALKFW010000164.1:0-48245 GCF_023243055.1 Frankia sp. AgPm24
CCCGCTTCACCACCCGACTTCCCATACCTGGCAGAATACACGATTCCCCGGTCATTCTGGCAGCCGAGTTGACGCGCTAACCCCGCCCTGAAGGACGAGGCCTACGCGCTACGTTTTCCGGTCACCTACGAACTGGGCGGGCTCGCCGCGCTCGGCGGTGTGCAGACCCGCACCCTGCCCGGCCTCGCCGACACCGCCGACCTCGCCGAGGTCGCCCGTGCGATCCGCGTGCCGACGGCCAGCTACGGGATGGTGCGCACGGCGGTCCTCGCGGTGGAGAACACCCAGGCCCGTCGCGGTGGCCGGGTCGTGCCGCCGGCCCGGCTGGAGCAGCTCGGCGAACTCACCTCCCGGGCCGGGATCGCCCTGCACTGCGACGGTGCGCGGCTGTGGAACGCCGCGATCGCCAGCTCGGTCGAACCGCGCCGGCTCGCCGCACCGTTCACGACGCTGTCGGTGTGCCTGTCCAAGGGGCTCGGCGCGCCGGTCGGCTCGGTGGTGATCTGCCCGGCGGGTCTGGAGGGCGACGTCCGCGAGTGGCGGCGCCGCCTCGGTGGCGGGATGCGCCAGGCCGGGGTGCTGGCCGCGGCCGGCCTGTACGCCCTGCGCCATCACGTCACCCGCCTGGCCGAGGACCATCGGCGCGCGGCGGAGCTCGCCGCCCGGCTCGCCGACGTCGCCCCCGACCGGGTCGATCCCGACCAGGTCGAGACGAACATGGTGCTGGTCGAGGTCAGCGACGCCGCTCGCAGCATCGAGCAGGCCGCCGCGGCCGGCGTGCTGATCGGCGCGACCGGCCCGACCACCCTGCGCCTGGTCACCCACCTCGACCTCGACGACGCGGCCACCCGGCGCGCCGGCGCGGTCCTGGCCACCCTGCTGCGCGCCGAGTCCGCCCGCCCCTGAGTTCGAGGTGCCAGCCGGCCGCGGTCAGCTGGCCGCCGGGGCCTCGGCCTTGTTCGGGCCGATCAGCTTGAACACGGCACCGGTGAGGTCGGCGGCGATACCGAGGCGGCCGTAGGGGGTGTCCTCACCGGGCTGGAGCACCGTGCCGCCGAGTTCGGCGGCACGCGCCAACGTCGCGTCGGTGTCGGCCGCCCCGAAGTACACCGACCAGTGCGCCGGAACCCCCTCCGGCAGGAAGGCCGACGCGTCCATGATGCCGGCGCGGGCGGACTCGTCCTTGCCGTAGGTGGCGTAGCGGAACTCGGGTGTGTCGCTCACGATGTGGACGTCCCAGCCGAACACCTCACGGTAGAAGTCGACCGCGGTGGTGAAGTCGCGGGTGAACAGCTCGAACCAGCCGGGCGCGCCCGGCTCGGCGAGCACACCGACGCCCGCGTGGGTGCCGGGCTGCCACATGCCGATCGCCGCCCCGGTCGGGTCGGTCACCACGGCCATCACACCGAGTTCGTTGATGGCCATCGCCGGCACGATCACCCCACCGCCGTGCTCGGTCGCCGCGGCGACGGTCTTCTCCGCGTCGGGTGTGGCCAGGTAGATCGACCAGCCATCGGGCGCCGGGCCCATCTCCGCGACCTTCGGCATCAGCCCGCCGACCAGCGCACCGCCCAGCTCCAGGTTGGTGTATCCGCCGAACTGCTCCGCGGCCACCTGCCCGGACCAGCCGAACAGGTCACGGTAGAACCCCTGGGCGCCCTCGGCGTCCGACGTCAGAAGGTCGACCCAACAGGGGGCGCCGGCCGGGATGTTCTCGCTCGCGGGCATGGTGTCTCCTTCTCGAACGTGGTCTCACATGCGGTGGTCTCACATGCGGTGGTCTCGGCCGCCATCGCGGCTGTCACCACCTTGGACCCCACCACCGACAAAATTTCATCGCTCCCTCCCGACCCACTTTCCGAATCCCGCGGCTCACGTCAGGACCACGCGTCGCCCCGGCGCCCACGGCCGCGCCGCGTCCGAAAGACACCCCGTCCACCGCCGGACGCGAGAGGATGGCGGCCATGGTCACCGGCCAGCACCGCACCAGCCCCCACGAGACCGCCGACCAGCACGTGATCGGCCAGCGCGGCACCGACCAGGCGCGCCTCAGCCAGGACGGCCACGGCCCCGGCGACAGCCCCGGTGGCGATGACAGCCCCGGTGGCGACGCCGGTGTCGGTGCCTACCGGCGGGCGTGGGAGCGGGCGGCGAACGATCCGGCGGAGTTCTGGGCGGACGCGGCGCGAGCGGTCACCTGGACCAGGCCGCCGCGGCGCGTCCTCGACGCGGACCGTCCACCGTTCTACCGCTGGTTTCCCGACGCCGAGCTCAACACCTGCGCGAACGCGCTCGACCGCCACGTCGACGCCGGCCGCGGCGGCGACCTCGCACTGATCCACGACTCGCCGGTCACCGGCACGATCCGCCGCTACACCTTCACCGAACTGACCGACGAGGTGGCCCGGGCCGCCGGCGCGCTCGCGGCGCTCGGTGTCAGGCGGGGCGACCGGGTGATCATCTATCTGCCGATGATCCCAGCCGCGGTGATCAGCATGCTGGCCTGCGCCCGGCTCGGCGCGGTGCACTCGGTGGTCTTCGGCGGTTTCGCACCCGCCGAACTCGCCGCCCGCATCGACGATGCCCGCGCGAAGGTCGTGGTCAGCGCCTCCTGTGGGCTCGAGCCGAACCGGATCGTGGCGTACAAGCCGATGCTCGACGAGGCGATCGCGCTCGCCGCCCATCCACCCGAGCACACCCTGATCGTCGCGCGCCCGCAGCAGCCCGCGCCGCTCGTCCCCGGCCGCGACCATGACTGGGACACCGCCCTCGCCGCCGCCACCCCGCATCCACCGGTCCCGGTCGCCGCCACCGACCCGCTGTACATCCTGTACACCTCCGGCACGACCGGACGGCCCAAGGGCATCGTGCGGGACAACGGTGGCCACGCCGTCGCGATGGCCTGGTCGATGGGCAACGTCTACGGTATCCGCGCCGGGGACGTCATGTGGGCGGCCTCCGACGTCGGCTGGGCCGTCGGTCATTCCTACACCGTCTACGCGCCGCTGCTCGCCGGGGCGACCACGGTGCTGTACGAGGGCAAACCGGTCGGGACGCCGGACGCCGGCGCGTTCTGGCGGGTCGTCGCCGAACACGGAGTGAACGTGCTGTTCACCGCGCCGACCGCGATCCGGGCCATCCGCCGTGAGGACCCCGACGGCGCGCTGCCCGGTCGGTACGACCTGTCCGGACTGCGTGCCCTGTTCCTGGCCGGCGAACGCCTCGACCCGGCCACCTACGACTGGGCGTCCACCACCCTGGGCATCCCGGTGATCGACAACTACTGGCAGACGGAGACCGGCTGGCCCATCGCCTCGTCCCCGCTCGGCCTCGAGCCGCTGCCCGTCAAGGCCGGCTCACCCTCGCTGCCGATGCCCGGCTACGACGTGCGGGTCCTCGACGACACCGGACGACCCGTCCCCGCCGGTGTGGAGGGTGCCCTGTGCCTGCGCCTTCCCCTGCCGCCTGGCACCCTGCCCACCCTGTGGGGTGATGACGAGCGGTACGCCGCGTCCTACCTGCGTGCCTTCGACGGCTTCTACCTCACCGGCGACGGCGGCTACCTCGACGACGACGGCTACCTGTTCGTCCTCGGCCGCACCGACGACGTGATCAACGTGGCCGGCCACCGGCTGTCCACCGGCTCCATGGAGGCCGTGCTCGCCGAGCATCCCGCCATCGCCGAATGCGCCGTCGTCGGTGTCGCCGACCCACTGAAGGGCCAGGTCCCCCGCGGGCTCGTCGTGGTGAAGGCCGGTGTGGAGATCGACCCGGCCGTCCTCGCCGCCGATCTCGTCGCCCGGGTCCGCGAACGGATCGGCCCGGTCGCCGTCTTCCGACGCGTCGACGTGGTGACCGCGCTGCCCAAGACCCGCTCCGGCAAGATCCTGCGCCGCACCATGCGCGAGATCGCCGACGGCCGCTCCCCCGCCGTCCCGCCCACCATCGAGGACCCCGCCGTCCTGGACGCCCTGCGCCCTGTCCTGCGCGCGCACTGACCGCCGCGGCGCGCCACGCTGGCCGCGCCGGGCCGGGAAGCCGACGTCGGTGCTCGCCTGACGTCGGTGGTGACCCGACGTCAGTGGTGGAAGGAGGCGGCGTCCGCGGGTGTGGCGGGTGGGAGGCGATGCCCGCCCGCGCCGGTGCGGGCGGACTCGAACCGGTCGATGGTCCGGCGAAGATCGGTGATGAGCAGTTCGGCGAGGTCCCGGCTGAACTCGTGCCGCACGACGATCCGCAGCACCGCGAGGTCGGTCAGCTCCGGCGGGAAGTGGTAGGCCGGCACGAGCCAGCCGCGGGTGCGCAGCAGTTCGGAGATGTCGAAGACGGTGTAGTCGCTGATCTCGTCCCGCAGCCGAAAGGCGAACGCCGGGATGCCGCTGCCATCGGACACCAGCTCGAACGGACCCATCTCGGCGATCTGCCCGGCGAGCCAGCGGGCGGTGTCCCGACAGCCCTGGGCCACCCGCTGATACCCGGCGAAACCAAGCTGGATCAGTGTGTAGTACTGCGCGACGACCTGGGCACCGGGACGGGAGAAGTTCAACGCGAACGTCGGCATCGACCCGCCGAGGTAGTCGACCTCGAAGACGAGTTCGTCCGGCAGATGCGCCCGGTCCCGCCACAGCACCCAGCCGACGCCCGGGTAGACCAGCCCGTACTTGTGCCCTGAGGTGTTGATCGACACCACCCGGTCGAGCTGGAAGTCCCACCGCAGGTCGGGGTCGCAGAACGGGGCGATGAACCCACCGGAGGCGGCGTCCACGTGCACGGGGATGTCCGGGCCGCCCTCGGTCGCCGCCAGTCGGTCGAGGGCGGCGACGATCTCGGCGACCGGCTCGTAGCTGCCGTCGAACGTCGACCCGAGGATCGCGACCACGCCGATCGTGTTCTCGTCGCAGTGCCGCACCGCCTCGTCCGCGGTGAGATGGGTGCGCCCGGGCCCCACCGGCACCAGTCGTGGTTCCACATCCCAGTACCGGGCGAACTTCTCCCAGCACACCTGGACGTTCGCCCCCATCACGATGTTCGGCTGGTCCGTCGCGGCACCGGCCGTCTGGCGGGCCGCCCGCCAGCGGCGCAGCATCGCCAGGCCCGCGAGCATGCACGCCTCGGACGACCCGGTCGTCGAACAACCGACGGCGTGCGCGGCGTCCGGGGCATGCCACAGATCGGCGAGGATGTTCACGCAGCGCCCCTCGAGCTCGGCGGTCTGCGGGTACTCATCCTTGTCGATCATGTTCTTCGGGGCGCACTCGGCCATCAGCCGGTCGGCCAACGGATCCATCCAGGTGGTGACGAACGTGGCCATGTTCAGACGCGCGTTGCCGTCGAGCATCAGCTCGTCGTGCACCAGCTGGTAGGCGGTCTCCGGCGCCATCGACTCCGCCGGCAGCCGAAACCGCGGCACGCTCGTGTCGCCCCCCGGGCGCACCAGCCTCGGCCGGATCGCGACGGTCCGCTGCGACTGCCGCCCACTCGCCTTTGGATGTAGTGACATCGCTGGCCCCTCTTCCTGATCCCGTCGGGTGGTCCGTCAGGTGGTCGCGTCAGGCCATCGCGCCGGGATGACCCAGGAGCCGGTCCACCTCCCGACGCTGGTGCGGCAGCAGCGCGGGTTCGCGTGCCTCGACGGCCCGCCGCAGCAGGTCCTCGGCCCGGGTGTCGTCACCGATCACCCGGAACACCTCGGCCGCGTGCCACAGCACGGGACCGTTGTCGGCCGCGTCGTCGAGCACCGCCGTGGTCTCCGCCGACGCCGCCGCCGGCTGGCCGAGCCTGGCCATCGCCAGCGCTCTGGCCGCCCGGGTCTCGGCCGCCGGGACCGCCTGCTGCGCCTGCGGGTTCAGCCGGTCCAGCCGGTTGAGATCCTCCAGCGCCGCCACGTCATCACCGAGTTCGACCCGCAGCAGGCCGCGTCCGGCCAGCGCCGCCGCCGAACGGGGCGCGAGCGCCAGCGCCGTCGAGAACAGGGCGGTGGCGGCCCAGCGCTGGCCGGAGTACCATAGCGCCCGTCCAAGATCGATCTGGATGTTCGCGTCCGCGGGCAGCCGGGTCGCCGCCGCCTGCAACTCGGCGACCGCGGAACCGAGGCGTCCCGTGCGCAGCAGCAGCCGGGCGGCCTCGGCCAGCGCCCGACCGGAGGCCTCCACGTCCGGGAGCGACTCGTAGAGCTGCGCCGCGTCCTGATAGCCAGCTCGCGCCTGCTCGAGGTGACCCCGCTCACTGTCGATGTCGGCCAGCAGCAGCAGCGCCTGGGCCCGGACCCGCGGATCGGCGGCCTCCTGGCGCAGCACCTCACCGGTGTGGAGACGAACCGCGGCGTCATCGCCGTCCACCCGGCTGATCAGGGCCGCGTGCAGGTGGTCGGCCGCGCCGATCTCGGTCGCCGCGGCGCCGGCGATCGACCAGGTCGGCACCGCCGCCTGCAACACCGGGATCAGTCGGTCGTCGAACAGCTCGAACCGGCGGGCACCGGCCCGCCATTCGACGACCAGGACGTACCGCTCGGCGAGCGCGACGAGCAGAGCGGTGGGCATGCCGGCGGTCGTGGCGAGGCCCTCGTCCACCCCGGCGCGGCGCCCGCGCTCGGTGATGAAGGTCTGGGCGAGCCAGTGCCGCACCTCGCCCGCGTCAAGATCATACTGGCGGGCCTCCTGCGCGATGGCCTGGGTCAGATAGGCCGCCAGCAGGACGTCGGTGGCGCCCCACGCCGGGAGCTCCGCCACCACGGCCTCCGCGTGACCCGCGCGTTCCCGCTCGAACGCGGCCATGACCAGGTGCAGGAACAACGGCTGCACGGTGTCGCTGGTCAGCACCGACGGCGCTCCGGCGACGTCCGTCACCCGACTCGTGGTGAGATCGTCCAGGCAGGCATCGATGACCTCGGGAGACAGGTTGCCGCCTACCCGCCGGGCCGGCTCGGCCAGGGCCAGGGCCGCGGCGCCACGATCGGGGGGGTCGACCCGGACCCTGGTGATCTCACCGCCGGCGGCGAGGATCGACTCGTACGGCGCCAGCTCGGCCAGGCTGCCCTGCCGGATGATCAGGAGTAGCCGCAGGTTCGGCATCGCCGCGACCGCGGCGCCAAGAAGCGTCATGAACTGCTCGCGTAGCACCTCGAGCCGTGGCGGGTGCGGCGCGAGCAGCTCCTCGAACTGGTCCACCGCCGCCAGCACCGGTCGCTGCGAGCAGGTCGCGGGTCGGCCACGCCCGACCCCGGACAGCACGTCTCTCAACATCGGCGGTAGTGGGGCGGCGTCGCCCGGGCCGGACCAGGACCGCAGCAGCGCCGCGGCGAACGGGTTGACCTGGGGACTCCCTGCCGGTGCGACGGTGCCCATGCCCAGATCGCCGTCGGCCAGCGGCCGGACGCGCCCCAGCGCCAGCACGTCGGCATCCCGGTCGGAACAATTCGGTAGGACCCCGGCCCGTATCAGTGAACTTTTTCCGGCGCCTGTTGGTCCGTACACCACGACCAGGCGGCTATCCAGCCATTTCGCCAACAACGAATGCGCAGCGGCCGCCCGCCCGAAGAACAGCGCCTCGGCGGCGGGAACGAAAGGACGCGCCACGGAAAACGGGCCGTCTTCGGCTCGAGATGTCATCGCTCGACCCGGGATCCCGTCGACCCGGTGGGCCGCGTCGCACCCATCCGGCCGGTAGTGTGACCAGCCACGCGTTCGACCGATACCGACCGACGTCGCACTCGGCCCGCGGCCCGGCGGTGAGCCGGCACTCCGCCCACCCGCGACGAAATGACGACCTCGCCGCTCGCCCTGACCGATTCGACACCCAATGTGGTAGAGCTCCTCGTCGCCCATCCCTGACGTCGGCAAATCCTATCGGAGAACGGTCAGCACCACCTGCCGGACAGCCACCCCGGCCGGCAGGCCGTAATACGCAGCCAGACCAGCCGAACCGCCCGGCTCTCCTGACTGAACCGGCCGAAACCGGGCACCGTGAGCAGCGCGATCTCACGGTGGGTCAACGATGGTCCGTACCGTCAACCCCACGGCGACAGGGCTTCCTCGGTCAGCGACCTGGACACCGGGGCCGTGCGCGGGCGGCATCTCCACGTCCGTGACCGCCGGGAAAACAAGACTCGGACAGCATCTGGCTGCGGACGCGACCCCATCGGACTCGGATTCAGGGGTTGACCTGCGAGTTTTGCCAATTTTGACCGCCGAATGCGGCAAGATCAAAATTCGCGATGGGCGAGAACGCTGATAGACATGTACTGGGCCGCGGACGCCGATGCGGCCCGGGCGTATCGGAGGGCATACACGCCCGTACGCCCGAATGGCTTCCTACCTCGCCGACCACTAGGTAGGATCAGTCGGTAGACTGAAGAATTTTTGCTTGGCAGGTCACTCGGCCAGAAGTCCGTTGGTCCCGGAAGTGGACCGACCCGGCCGGAGCGGAACGTCGGGTACAGCCAGAACAGAGCAAGAGGCGCGGCAGGATCCGGGGTAGGCACCAGCAGACCGCCAGACCGCGCCTCGCGTAGAGCTACGCGGGGGGCCAAGAGTGGATGCGGTGGTGGGTTCGGTTCCGGTGCAGGACACGGGTCGGCGGGTACCGATCGTGTGGGGCAACGTGCCACAACGGAACAAGAACTTCACCGGCCGGACGAAGCAGCTGGCCGATCTACGGCGACGGATCACCTCCGACGACCTCGACATCACCGCCGTGCTGCCACACGCGCTGCAGGGGATGGGCGGCGTCGGCAAGACCCAGCTGGCGGTCGAGTACGCCCATCAGTTCCAGACCGACTACGACCTGGTCTGGTGGGTCGGCGCCGAGCAGCCGGTGATGATCCGGTCCGCCCTGGCAACGCTCGCACCCCAGCTGCGCCTGACCGAGAGCGGCCCGCTGCGCACGGAGGACGCGGTCGCCCTGGTGCTGGACGCGCTGCGGCGCGGCGAACCCTACCGGCGCTGGCTGCTGGTCTTCGACAACGCCGAGAGCCCCGAACTGATTCGCCCCCTCATCCCGCACGGCCCAGGGCACGTCATCGTGACCTCACGCGACCGGGGCTGGCTGGGCCAGGTGGACGCGATCGAGGTCGATGTCTTCGACCGGGCAGAGAGCACGCAGTTCCTGCAGCGCCGCGTCCCGGGGATCACCCCGAACGACGCCTACGAGCTCGCCGACGCGCTCGGCGACCTGCCACTCGCCTTGGAACAGGCGGGCGCCCTGCAGTTCGAGACCGGAATGGCCGCTCAGGAGTACCTGCAGCTGTTCCGCGAGGCATCCGGCCGGCTCCTCGCGGAGAGCCAGCCCACCGACTATCCGACGTCGGTGGCCGCGGTGTGGAGCCTGTCGATGAGCCGGCTGCAGGAGCAGTCGCAGTTCGCGCTGCGGCTGCTGCGCCGCTGTGCGTTCTTCGGCCCGGAACCGATCTCACTGGAGATGCTCGACCGCGGCCGGTACATCCTGGATTCCGACTTCGGCACCGAGATGCAGGACCGGCTCGCGGTCAGTCGCGCCATCCGGGAGATCGGCCGCTACGCCCTGGCCCGGATCGACAGCAGCGCGCGCACACTGCAGGTGCACCGGCTCGTCCAGATCGCCATCCGCAACGAACTGTCGGAGGAGGATCAGCGCAAGATCAGCAACGAGGTGCACCAGTTGCTGATCGCGGCCGACCCCGGCGAACCGGATGTCCCGGTCAACTGGTTGCAGTTCGGTCAGCTGCTGCCCCACATCGTGCCGTCCGAGGTCTACCGGTCGACCCTGCCCCCGGCGCGTCGGCTGATCGAGACCATCGTGCGCTATCTGAACTACGCCGGCGACCCGACCATCGGCCTGGTCGAGGCGGATCGAGCCCTGGCAGTCTGGATCGCGGACTCGGGGCCGGACGATCCGGACGTTCTTGTCCTTCAGGGCATCAAGTCGGACATCCTCTGGGCGCTCGGTCGTTATCGCGATGCCTACGAACTGCGCCGGCCCACTCTCGAAGCGATCACCCGGGTACTTGGCCCCAACCACGAGGAGACCCTGTACATCCTGAACGGCCACGGCGCCGACCTGCGCGCCCGCGGCGATTTCGACCAGGCCTGGCAGCTCGACGAGGACAGCCTGACCCGGCATCGGACGGTCTTCGGCGAGGAAGGTCGACCCACGCTACGCGCCGCCAACAACCTCGCCGTCGACTATGGCCTGATCGGTTCATACGAGCGTGCCCTCGAGACCGACCAGCGCAACCTCGCCGATCAACGCGCGGTGGCCGGCGGAGATGACCTGTGGGTCATCCATTCGATGAGCGCGGTCGCCCGTGATCTGCGCCAAGCAGGCCGCTATCTGGAGGCCAGGCAGCTCGCCGAGCAGGCCAACCTGCTCTACCGCGACCTCGTGCAGCGCCGCGAGCTCCGGGTCGATCACCCCCTAGTCCTGCTCGCGGCGAAGGATCTCTCCGTGGCCCGGCGCAAGGCCGGCGACTTCGCGGGCGCGCTGGAGCTCGCCCGCGAGGTGTATGACCGCTACACCAGCGCACCACCGTTCGGTTCCGAGCACCCCGACAGCCTGGCGGCCGCGATCAGTCTGGGCAACGCCCAGCGGGTGGCCTCCGACCCGAACGAGGCGACCGAGCGGATCGAGAAGACCATCCGCCGGTTCCGCGATGTCCTCGGCCCGGAGCATCCCTACACCTACGGCAGCGCGCTGAACCTCGCGCTGGTGTACCGCCAGCTCGAACGCGTGAAGGAGGCCGAGACCCTACTGATCGAGGCACGCGCTGGCCTGCAGAGCCGGCTTGGCGCGCGCCACCACTACACCCTGACCTGCGTGGCGAACCTGGCCACGGTGCGGGCCGTGCTCGGGCATCCCGACGAGGCCCTGTCCCTGGGCGAGCCGACCCTGGCCGCGTTCCGGCAGCTGCTCGGCCCCGAGCATCCGCACACCCTGGTCTGCGCGGCGAATGTGGCACTGGATCTGGTCGCCGTCGACCGGGCGGACGAGGGTGCGGCGCTGACCGAGGACACGATGCGCCGTTACCGACAGGTCCTGGGCGAGGACCATCCGGACGTGCGGGTGGGCCTGAGCGGTGGACGCCTCGACTTCGACTTCGAGCCGCCGGCGCTGTAGCCCGGACGCCAGCGCTACAACCCGGTACCAGGCGGCGGCGACAGTTCAGGTAGCCAGGACGCCAGGGCAACCGGGTCCGGTCGCTGCCCGCCCAGCTCCAGCACCTCGCGATGCAGCGCGAGGACGAGCTCCGGCCCGGTGGCCAACGCCCGGGCCGGCGTGGTCGCGTCCTCCCAGGCCCAGAGGGCAATGCCGACCCAGGCATCGAGGCGGGCCGGGGCGTCGCTGATGCGCTCCCGGTAGCCGGCCAGAGCTGACGGAAGATCGCCCAGGGCATGCGCCTGATCCGAGGCCGGCAGGTCGACGCCGAACACACCGAGCACACCTTCCCGGGCGGCCTGGAAGGCCTTCGGTCGCCGCAGCCGCAGGTGTGCCAGCTCCAGCTGGGCGCTACGAGGCAACGCCCGCGGCGCCGGACGCACCTGGGTGGGCACTCGCGGCCCACGCGGGGCCGGGCGGCCCGCGAGCCACGCCCGCGCGAGGGCGGCAACCCGATCGGCCGCGGGTTCCAGATTGCGCAACCGCCAGGTCAGCCTGGTCTCCGCGCTGATCCGCGCGGCCAGCGCCCGTGGTTCGGCCGGCACTTCGGCCAAGCGGTGCGGCCACGCGGCGGCTTGCATACCGTCGAGAAAACGCAGCCCGAGCGGGGTCATGACGCCCGACATACGCATGGTCACCAGCACCCGCCACACCTCCTCCCGCCACCGGGCGAACTCGAAGTGCGCGTAGTCGTTCTCCGGATTCTCCCGACGCTCGTCGCCCCAGAAGCCGATGAGTCCGAGGTAGGCGTACGCCCCTTGCAGCAGGCCGCCCAAGGGACGTGGGTCGGCGCGCCAGGGCGCGTAGAACAGCCGCCCGTCGGCCGGCTCGCACAGCGTAACCAGGTCTAGCAGAGCCGACAGCGTGTTGTGCTGGAACTCGTGGAGCAACGCGGCCGCGCAGGACAGACCATCTCTGGGCAAGGTCATCGCGACAGCACCGAACGCCTCCCCCGCGGAGGCGGAGAGCTCGCTGGCATCGTCGGTCTCTCGCAGTGGGAAGACCGTAGTGATCGCGGCGGACAGCGCCCGGGCCGCCTCGGGATCTCGTCGTCCGAGGATCTGCCAACCCTCGTTCAGACGGTGCTGCCACTGATCGAGGAGATCGGGTTCGACGTCGCCGGAGATCGGCAGGCCGAGATGACCCCGGCCTGGATCGAGAAAGTCGAATCGCAGGTCGATTCGTTCCCCGGCAACCTCGCTGCGCAGAGCCGGAATCGGAAGCCAGCCCACCGGCCCATGATCAACCCCGTCCTGCCCCGCGGAACTCGCCACCGAATCAATCATGATCACATCGGCATGGCCGCCCTGGGCAACGGATGGGACGAGAGAAAGCACACCGCCCGCGATCCGGGCTCGCGCCCAGGTGGGAAGGTCGCCGCGGTGGCGACCAAGCGTGGGTAGCACCAGTTCGCCCCGTGGGGCGTACAGGGTCAGTTCGACGTCGAGGCCTGTCCGCAGGGCCGCCACGGCGGCCAGGGCGCCGAGTCCGGCGAGATCACCATCGATCGATCGGGGCGATGTCACGGTGCCGCGCAGGCGCCGCAGGCAGTGCATCGCCCACAGCCCGAAGCTCGGCGACAGCAGCAGCTCGGTAATCACTTCCGGCCTGATCCTCTGCGCGGTCGCGAGAACACCGTAGCTGTGGACGAGTTCACCGCGCAGAGCGGCCTCAGGTGCCAGCCGGGCTGCGTCTTCCATGACAGCTCGGAGGAGAAGCAGGCGCCGGCTGAGCTGCGTGGTACGTAGGCGGTGGACGAGGTCACTTCTCGCACGACCGGATGCCAGCTCGTCGAAGTCGGACCGGTCGAGCTGATGGAACCGGATGTTCACCCGGTCCGGCGCCGGACATCGTCGAGCTCGGTCCGGATTCGGCGGCCGATGTGCGTGATGAGCGCGAACAGATCAGGACAGTACACCGAGCGGTCCCGGAACCCCGTGCCGGGACGGTAGCGGTGCGGGTAGTAGCCGCCACCGCAGACCCGGCGAACGGAGCAGTCCGCACAGTGCGCGCTGAGCGCAGCGGCACCGATCTGGCGCGCCACGATGCCTGGATGGCGCAGTGCCGCATCGAAGTCGTCCCGACCAACGTGTAGACCCGTGCGGGCAGCACCGTGATAAGCGGACTTCAGAGCGTCGACCTGCTCGATGGCACCGTCAGTCTCGACCACGACCACGGCGGACGGAGTGAGGCCCACGCTTTCCACCTGGCTTTGCCCACCGAGCAGCATGACGATGATCTCTGCGAACAGGCGAATTTCAGTCTCGTGCTCCGGCGCGCTGTACCAGCGCTCGAACAGGGTGATGAGCCAGTCCGCGTACGGTGTGTGCTGTTCGTCCGGCCCCCGGCCAGGGGGACGGTCTCGCCAGTTTCCATGCGGCAGCAGAAAATCCACCGCGGGTGGTCGCCAGGCGAGCAGGCTCTCGTACACCTCCACCGGATCGCTGCCGATGTCGACAACGCACAACAGGCCCGCGAAGATGTCACGAAATCGCCCGCTCGCCAGTCGGGCCAGCCCCGCGTCCGTCGCCTCGAAGCTACTTCGGCCGTTTCGCCGCAGGCGCCGACTGTTGTGACTCGCCGCCCCACCGTCGATGCTCACCCCGATCTGAACGCCGTGGAGCAGACACAGCTCGAGCATGGCGTCATCGAGCAGCACCGCGTTGGTCTGCAGACCGAAGGCCACCTCGGTTGTGGATGGTGCCGCGGCACGGAACGCGGTGACGAGATACCCGAGCAGTTCGGCTCCGGCCAACAGCGGCTCACCGCCGTGAAGGGTTATCTGCACGGCTGTGAGCCCGTGCCGGCGCGCATGCTCCGCAACCCGGGCCGCCGTCGCGTCCACCGTCCCACGGCTCATCACCGCGGGCTGCTCACGCCAACTTTGATCCGCGAGCTGGTAGACGTAGCAGTAAGTACACGAGAGATTACACCTGCTGTGCACCTTGAGAACGAACTGCCGAAAGGGCTGCCCACGCCAGTACGAATGACCGGTGAGCTCCTCGATCGGAACGCCAACCGGCCATTCGGACGGCGCGGACCGCGCCACATCGAAGAGCTCAGGAGCCATTGCCCAGCTCGACTGACATCTCCGATGTACTTGGACGCAGGAGGCTCGAGTTGAAGCCGGAGTATCGAGGAATTGCCCCGGCAGCCTCTCGACGCAGGCGTAGAATCGCGCGGCTGAGCTCCGGACCACCCGCCTCCATGATCAAATCGAGAGACATGCCCGTCATATCGGGCTGGTGAGACTCGATAGCTGCCGGTCCGCTGGCCACTACATTACCTCCTCGCCCCACTCTGATCTTCCAATCTAGCCGGCTGCCGCCGCTCGCGCGCGCAATGCTGTCGAGCTACTGCTCCGGTCGGCATCGATGACCGCCCCCCATCCGGGGCCACGACGTAGACTCCGTTTCGCGGTATCGATGACGGCCGCACCAGAAGAAGCAGGCTGCGCAGGGTGCGGGGGCACTGGGTGAAAAACAGACGATCATCGAAGCCGCTGCTGACCGGCTCCCGGCTTCCGGCCGACAGGCGGATCTGGTCGTCGTTATGCCGTAGAATACCGGCCGCCCCGGCGCGGGGAGGTGCCGATCGCCGCCGGCAGCCAGGCCGGCTCCCAAGCATCGCCCCGAGCCCGTGCGGGCGCGGCTGACCAGATGTCCGGGTCGCCCCTGTGCTTTTTCCTCAGTTACGCGCGCCTCGACGGCCAGGATGACAACTACCTGCACAGGTTTGTCGAAGATCTGCGGCGAGAGGTCCGCACCAGGTGCGGCCACCCATCTGTCCAGGGCGTCGGCTTCCTCGATACCACCAACATTGCCCCCGGTGAGGCGTGGTCGACCGAGCTCTCGGAAGCACTTCACCGATGCCACACTTTCGTCGCGATCTGCTCACCGACCTTCTTCGCCAGCGAGTACTGTGGGAAGGAGTGGCAGGCGTTCAGCGATCGCTGCCAACGCGGGCGCCTTCCCGGCACCGGCCAGTCACCCTCCCTACTCCCGGTGATCTGGACGCCCCTGCCGGATCTGCCATCCGCCCTGGCAAGGCTGCAGTACGATCATGTCAGCTTCGGTAAGCTCTACGCCCAGCGCGGCCTGCGTTACCTGCTGCAGCTCAAGCGAAACCAAGACGAGTACCAGGAGTTCCTGGTGGCCCTGGCGGAACGGATCGTGCACCTTGTGCGCATGTCCCCACTTCCACAGCAGCCCGATCCGCCCGCCTTCCACGAGATCCGAAGTGCGTTCGAACCCGACGATCTCAAGCGTGGTCAGGTGACCCCTGACCACGCCGAGCAGCAACCCGGTTCGTTACCACCGGACAGCGAGGACGGGAATCCTCTCGGAGCATCGGCGGGCCCCGACTCCAGGAACATGTTCCAACCTCATCCGGGCAGCCCGCAGGGATCTGCTGTGGATGCTGCCGGCCTGCCGGCCCGTCGGCCCGGCAATGACGATCTGGCGTCGCGAGAGCCGGACGCGAACGCCGGCAGACCGCCAGGCGAAGTGCCTCGAGAAGGTGGAGCACGACGCAGGGGCGAGGGACCCCTGCGAGTCACATTTGTCATGGCGGTGGCCTCGGCCACCGAACTTTCGCGGCTTCGGAATCATCTGGTCTACTACGGCGGTCAGTTCGATGAATGGACGCCATACCACCCTCGCTCACACCAGCGTGTGTGCATCGCCGCGCAGGCCGTCGCCGCCCGCCAGAACATGTCGTCCAGCATCGTCCCACTTCAGCAGGATATGATCACCAGTCTGCTGGAGGCCTCGCGCAGCCGCAACGAGATGGTGGTCTTCATAGTCGACGCCTGGACCACGCAGCTCGAACAGTTCCGCACAGCACTTCGGGAGTACGACAACCGGAACGAACCGACCACCGGCATCCTGGTTCCCTGGAACCAGGATGATGCCGAGACCGCAGAGAACGCGGAGCTCCTCCAGGAGTCCCTGCGACATGCGCTCAGGAACAATCTGGTCCGGCAGGACAACCTTCGCATGGAGATTCACACTCACGAGGAGTTCGACGAATCGTTGCTTCACATGCTGGTGGCGACCCAGGCGCGAATCTTCCGGTCGTCCTCCGCCACCCGCCAGCCTGGTTCTCGGCATCGCTCCGCGCCCATCTTCAACGGCTTGTAGGGGCGGAGCATGCCGGGCAGACCAGCGGGCCGCATCGTCACCTTCTACTCCTACAAAGGTGGCACTGGCCGATCGATGGCGCTCGCCAATATCGCCTGGTTGCTGTCCAGCAGAGGCCGTCGCGTACTCGTCGTCGACTGGGATCTTGAGGCACCCGGACTACAGCGTTACTTCCATCCTTTCCTCCAGGACCCACAGCTGCGATCGACCCGTGGCGTGATGGACCTGATCTGGAGCTTCACCGCGGCGGCGCTGTCACCGCCTAGAACCGATGAGGAGGACTGGCTGGCGCAGGTCAGCTCGATCACTCCCTACGCAGAGTCCCTGAACTGGGATTTTCCCGACGGAGGCACGATCGACTTCGTGTGCTCCGGGCAGCACGACGCCGCCTACTCCCGACGGCTCAGCGCATTCGACTGGACCACCTTCTACGAGGAGCACGGCGGCGCAGATTTCATCGATGCTCTCGCTGAGAGCATGCGAAGCTCCTACGACTGGATTTTGATCGACAGTAGGACCGGCTTCAGCGACACAGCCGGAATCTGCACGATGCAGCTACCCGACATCGTGGTCAACTGTTTTACTCTGAGCAGCCAGAGCATAGAGGGTGCGGTCGCGGTGGCCCGATCGATCGCGGCACTGGAAAACGACCGGAGAATCCGTATCCTCCCGGTTCCGATGCGAGTGGAGGACAGCGAGCGGGCGAAGCTCGAACGGGGCCGCGACGTGGCCCGCGCTACTTTTGCACCTTACCTTCGCGGCATGGATCTCGACGAACGTGAACGGTACTGGGGAGACGTCGAGATTCCCTACAAACCGTATTACTCCTACGAGGAGATACTCGCTGTCTTCGGGGACCGTCCGCATCAGAAGGACACGCTTCTGGCGGCCTACGAGCGTCTGGCCTCGCATCTCACTGACGGCGAGGTCTGCGAACTACCCCAACAGGACGAACATCAGCGCCGACGCCACCTTGCCCGATTCGAACGCCAGCAGCTCGCCGTTCCGACGCAGATGCGGGTGCGCTACGCCGCGCGCGACCGCAGCTGGGCGGATTGGATCGGCGAGGAACTCGCGGCGACAGGTTTCGCCATCACTCTTGAGATTCCCGTAGATCAGGAGAACGGCCGGCAGGCAGCTGCGGACAACGCCGGATCCCGGACCATTGTCATACTTTCACCCGCGTATGTGAGTTTCGCCGCTGGAGCTGCTCGCCCTACAGCGGCCAGTCGTATCCCTGATACCGATGTCGCCCGCCAGCCACTCGCGGTCCGGGTGCAGGAGGTCGAACTACCCGCCGAGTTCGAGGGCCTCGATCCAGCCGAACTCGCCGGCCTCGACGAGGCATCGGCGCGGCGGGCACTGCTCACAATGGTTGGCCGACCCACCGAGCGTGTCCCGGCCGCCTCGACGGTCAGACCCGCGTCGACCGTCCGTTTCCCCGGTGCGCCGCCACAGATCTGGACTGATGTTCCCGCCCGCAACCCTGCCTTCATGGGCCGTGAGAGCCAACTGGCCGAGCTGCGGGAGCGTTTCGTTGGAGCGGGGGCGGCACCGACACGCACCCTGGTTCTTCAGGGCCTCGGCGGTGTGGGCAAGACCCAGATCGCCGTCGAGTACGCCTACCGATTCGATGTCTCCTACGACCTGGTCTACTGGGTCGGCTGCGACCAGCCAGCTCTGATACGCGGCAGTCTGGCCGCCTTGGCCGATCAGCTGCACCTGCCGGAAAGACCCGGGCGCGACGCCGTCGCGGACGTACTCAATGCACTTCGGCGGGGCGTACCGTACAGACGTTGGCTCCTGATCTTCGATAACGCTGATAATCCGGACGATATCGTCGACCTGTTGCCACACGGCCCAGGCCATGTGCTCATCACGTCCCGGAACCAGCGCTGGCAGGGTCGGCAGACGCGGTTGGAGATCGGGGTTTTCAGCCGCGCCGAGAGCATCGCAATGCTGTGCCGCCGAGCGTCATCGCTCACCGAGCAGATCGCGGATCAGCTCGCTGATGCCCTGGGCGATCTGCCCCTCGCGTTGGAACACGCCGGCGCCTGGCATGCCGGGAGCGGAATATCCGCGCACGCCTATCTCCAGCACCTCAAACGCAGCCCACGTCCGCTGTTGTTGGAAGGGGAGATCCCCACCTACCCCAGACCGGTCGCGCTCACCTGGCTGCTCTCGGTCGAGCGGCTACGCGAACAACAGCCGGTAGCCGCACGACTGGCGCAGCTGTGCGCTTTTCTCGGCCCGGAGCCGATCAGCCTCCAGATCTTCGCCGGCAGTGACAATCCTCCTGATCTTTCGGATCCAGAGGATCAGGCGCTGCGGGACGTGGCCACGTTGGAGATCGCTGTTCGCCATGTGACCGAACACGCCCTGGTCCGGCTAGTGCAGAAGGATGGCGAACCTTGCCTGGAGATGCACCGCCTGGTGCAGGCCGTGCTACGTGATGATCTCACTCCGCAGCGACGGTCCGACGTTCGCGGCCGTGTCCATGCTCTCTTGGCCGCCGCGGACCCGGCGGACCCCGACGAGCCAAAGGCCTGGCCCGGCTACACACGCCTGCACCCCCACATCCTGGCCTCACGTGCGGTTCGCTCACCCTCTCCCATGGTGATCGGACTGATCCGCAACCTGGTACGCAGCCTGTATACCCAACGGCGCTTCAGCAGCAGTCGGGACCTCGCGAGCGAGGCTCTCACAGTCTGGCGCGACCGCTTCGGTGAGGACGACTGGCGGACACTTCAGATCGCCCTGGATCTTGCAGACAACCTACGCGCCCTCGGTGAACCGGAACAGGCCTACCAGCTGGACGAAGCTGCTCGTAGCGGGCTGGTGCGTGGTCTGGGCCGAGATCACGAACTGTCGTTGCGGGCAGCGCGGGCCCTCGGCGGTGATCTCCGTGGGAAACGCGAGTACCAGCAGGCACGCTCGCTCGACGAGCAGACCTACGAGCGTTTTAGAGTCAAAAATCTTCTTGACCATGACGATGGCATAAAGGCTGCGAACAACCTGGCCGTTTCGCTTCGCTTCGTCGGCGAGTTCCCACGGGCCCTCGAACTGAGCCGGGACATTCATGATCGCACCTGGCAGCAGCCGCAGTACAAGGGCGTCGATATTTTGCAGTATGCCGACAGCTATGCCAGGGATCTACGCGAGTGCGGTCGGTACAGAGATTCCATGAACGTACTCCAGGAAGCCTGGGAGGAATGCAGGTCAAGGATCGGGGAAAACTATTCGGACACGCTCAGAACCATGCGTAACTATGCCGTATCGCTACGATGGTGCGGACACGAAAGGGCGGCTCGCCAGATTTCCGAGGAGACCCTGGAAGAATTTCGCGTACTTCACGGATATGATCACCGGGAGACGCTCGCCACCGCGGTGAGCCTTGTCTACGACCTCTGTCTGGCGGAGGAAAGCGCCGTCGCCCGCAGCCTGGCCGAGGAAACATATCAGCAGGCGCGGAGCCAGCTGGGCTCCGACAGCCTTGACACCCTTGGAGCAGCCAACGCCCTGGTGGTCGCCCGACGCCGGAATGACGACGCGACGGCAGCCGCGGCCCTGGCCGAACAGCTGGTTGACGATCTTCGAGTATCGCTTCCCCAGGGCCACCCGTTCATCTACTACGGCATCACGAACCTCGCCAACTGCTACGTCGATCTCGGTAGGACCAGCGAAAGAAACGAGCTCGACAGCCTCGTGGAAAAATCGCTACAGATCCACCTTGGATTCGAGCACCCGCGTACGCTGGTAGCTATGGCACACCGCGCCGCCGCACTTGGAGGAGACACCGGGAGCAACAACAACATCAGCAGCAGCAGCAGCGGTCTTCTCGAGGAGCTTACGAGCATGCTCGGCGCCGACCATCCGACGATCGCAAAAATCCTCGATGGAGAGCGAGTTGATTTTGAGATAGATTCTCCGCCGGCATAGTCCGGCTAGGATTCGAAGCTGTCGCCATCCCTGTCCGCGGAGCGCTCGATGACCGAGTTGAATCCGGCCAGGGCGCCAAACGGGCTCTCCGCCGCCCGGTGCAGCACGGCCAGCGCGCGACGTATCCGCGGATTAGAGTGATCCTGGAGCTGAGCAAGGTCCATCTGGGAAAGATCTGGCACATCCGACTCGAATGCCTGATACCCGGCGACCATAACTCGCTTCCCCTCCAACTCCGGCCGGACGGCCGATGTGTGCTGCAGCCTACGGCCCATCCCCCGAGGCACGTAATGGTCGGGTGCGGACTGGGCAGATTATCACTCTCTGCAACACGGCTCGACACGCCACGACCGGGTCCGCTCTTCTGACAGCGTCACGGTAAGCGCTCGGATCGTTCTGGCCATCAACGACTGTTCAACCACACCCGTGTGCCACGGCAGCCAGCGCGCTCAGGCGCCGAAGGTCCGCAGCGGGCCGGTGTAGGGCTTGGCCGGTGGTGGGGCGTACTCACCGCGGCCGCTGGTGCGCAGACCGAGGCCGGCGAGACCGGCGACCATCGCCGTGGCCACCGAGACGCCGTCGATTACCGGAATCTCGAGATCGGCCGACAGAGAGGTACACAGGTCGGCCATGCCGGCACAGCCGAGCACGATCACGTCGGCGCCGTCGTGATCACGTGCCGCTCGGCACTCGGCGAGAATGCGGGCCGGTGCGGTCGGGTCGGCCTCGAGGTCCAGGACCGCGATCTCGCAGGCGCGCACGCCGCGGCAGACCGACCGCAACCCGTACCGGTCGACCAGGTCCCAGGCCCGGCCACGGGTGCGGTCCAGGGTGGTGACGACGCTGAACGCCCGGCCGAGGGTGGCCGCGGCGCGCATCGCCGCCTCGGCGATGCCGAGCACCGGGCCGGTGGCCACCTCGCGGGCCGCGTCGACACCCGGGTCTCCGAAGCAGGCGATCACATAGCCGGCCGCGCCGTCGGCCTCGCCGGTGGCGATCTCGCGCAGAATGCCCGGCACGCTGAGCGCCTCGTCGTAGTGGCTCTCGATCGAGGCCGGTCCCATCGCCGGGGTGACGGCCTCGATCCGCACCCCCGGCCCGGCGGCGAGGCGGGCCGACCTGCCGATCAGGCTGGTCATGATCTCGGTCGTGTTCGGGTTGATGACCCGGATGAGCATGGCGCGGCAACCGTCCAGGGAGATCCGAAGGAGGCCGGAGCACCGGTCCGGGGCCAGGGGCCGCACCGGCCATCTGACGCCGGACGCGGTGGAAGCGGACGGCCACCGGTACGACACGGACCGGTGGCCGTCCACACATCGCGGTCAGCGGGTGGCGATCAGCGGGTGGCGGCCCGCGGTTCGGTCTGCGGGGTACGGGGGCTTGGTACCGGGGCGACCAGGGAGGTCGCGGTGACCGGGGAGCGGCGGGCGAGCAGGTAGTAGACGGCGAGCCCGAGGCCCATCCCGATGAACCAGCTGTACTGGGCGGCGGTGTGAATCCACGAGATCGCCGACCCGGGGATCACGACGGTGAGCATCGCGATGACGGCGCCGACCACCGTGGCGATGACCGCCGGGGGGTTGAAACCCTTGTGGTACCAGTAGGACCCGCGCTCGGACATGGTGAACAGGTCGTCCACGACGATGGTCTGGCGACGGATCAGGTAGAAGTCGGCGATGAGCACGCCGAACAACGGGCCGATGAAGGCGCCCAGTGTTTCCAGCGTGTAGCGGATGACATCCGGGTTGTTGTACAGGTTCCACGGTGTGATGAGCACGGAGCAGACGGCAGCGATCATGCCGCCGGCGCGCCAGCTGATGCGCTGCGGGCTGACATTGGAGAAGTCGAACGCCGGCGAGATGAAGTTCGCGACGATGTTGATGCCGATGGTGGCGGTGGTGAAGGTGAGCGCACCAAGGACGATGGCGAAGGTGCTGTCGATCCGAGCGACGGTCTGGACCGGGTCGGTGATGAGTTCCCCGAAGACGGGAATTGTCAGTGAGGCGGTGAGCACCACCAGCAGGGAGAACACCAGGAAGTTCACCGGAAGGCCAAGAAGGTTGCCGCGTCGGACGGCACCGAAGTCCTTTCCGTACCGGGCGAAGTCGCCGAAGTTCAGCATCGGACCGGAGAAGTAGGAGACGACCAGGGCGATGGCACCAAGCATGATCGAGATGGTGGAGCCGCCATGGCGCTCGCCACCGAGGTTGAGGCTCATCGCACCCCACCCGGCCTTGTAGATGAGGTAGCCGGTGAGGGCGAACATCACGACGTAGACGGCCGGGCCGCAGAAGTCGATGAACCGGCGGATCGTCTCCATGCCGGTCCAGAACACCGCCGCCTGGAGGACCCACAGGGCGGCGAAGCTGCACCACCCGAGCAACGGCAGGCCCAGGAAGCCGTACTGGTGGACATCCGCGTAGGGAGCGAGGCCGCCGAACAGCTTGAGCAGGACGACGTCCAGGGCGGCCGAGGCGAGGTAGGTCTGGATGCCGTACCAGGCCACGGCGATGAGCCCACGGATGATGGCCGGGATGTTGGCACCGAGCACACCGAAGGACGCCCGGCAGACCACCGGATAGGGCACCGCCGCCTGCTGGCTGGGCCGGGCCACGAGATTACAGAAGAAATAGACGATGGTGATGCCCACGAGAAGCGCGACCAGGACCTGCCAGCTGGTCAGCCCGAGCGCGAACAGGCTACCGGCGGTCACATATCCGCCGACGCTGTGCACATCCGACATCCAGAAGGCGAAGATGTTGTAGGTCGACCAGGTCTGTCTGGGTAGCGGAGCCAGATCCTCATTGGCAAGCCGTGGATCGTAACCTGGCTTCACCGCGCCCGAACCGACCGGTTGGCCAGCGGCTTCGAGAATATCTCCACTGCTTGTCGGCAGGTCCCGCGGCGGCGCCGCGGTAGCCTCGGACTCGTTCATTGTTTCTCCCTCGGATGGCTGCGCGGTCCACGCGGGTGATCGGGCGTTTTCAGACACACGACGGGTCGCCGGAAGCGCGGCCCGCTTCGGCGTCAGACCGCTCCGGTCACGGCGAGATGAATCCACCGGCCGGCCTCTGTCGAGAGACAGTAGGGTGGTGATGTTTCTGTCGAATGACGCGACAGATATATCCGCTGGTGGACGGTCGAGGCCGAGTTGCTCCGTGCTGCGCTGATCAGAATCGCGGCCGACCGGCCCGGGGCGGGCAGCCGGCGGTCGGGCGATAAGACGGTCAGGGCGTGGGGCCGGGACTGCCGGGGAGGGAGGCCCGAAGGCGGGCGTGGTGCAGGCGGGAGATCTCCAGCAGCGCCGGCGCGTTCCGAGCCGCGAAGGCGGCGAGCATCCGCTCGTGGTCCTCGTTGAGCGCGGTGACCACGTCGCGCGGCGCGTGGTCCATCGGCCGGGCGGGCTCGGTCATGTTCCAGGCCGATTCGTACATGCGTGCCAGCCGGGGCATGGCGCCGGCGTTGACGAGCGCGAGATGGAACCGGCGGCTCTCGCGATGGTGCCCGCGGGCGTCGCCGGCCTCGATCGCCGCGGCGGTGGCGACGTGCGCCGCCAGGACCCGTTCGTCGTCCGCGGCTGTGGCCCGGCGCACGGCCGCCGCCAACGCGGAGGCCTCCAACGCCTCCCGCACCAGGTAGAACTCGCGCAGCTCGGCGGGCGTGAGCGCCGCGACGGTGTAGCCCGCGCGGGCCCGATGCTCCACCAGCCCCTCACCGACCAGGCTCATCAACGCCTCACGGACGGGAATCCGGCTGACCTGGTAACGCGCGGCGACCTCATCGACCGGGATGGGCAGGCCGGGTGCGGCCGCGCCGTCGAGGATGACCCGCTTGAGCTCGCCGAGGATGGCCTCACGGGCCGATCCATCCCAGTCGGTGGACAGGGTCGCGACCCATGTCACCGGTGGCCGGGGGACTCGCATCCCATCCTCCCAGGGATGGATCCGCCGGGGCAGCTGGCGGGCCGGATCTGCAGTGGACGTCCGGGACTGTAGCCCCGAACTGTTTCGTCCCGTCCGCCGTCAGATCACGTTTGTGCACCGAGCCAGCCCACCCCCGCGAACCGGGCCAGCCCGGCCGTGATCGGGGCGGACCGGACCAGAGGTGCGGCCATGTTCGCCGACCGGACACAATGACCGAACTGACGGACCGAACTGACGGACCGAACTGGCGGAGAGGAGATCGACCGTGCCGGTTTCGCCTCTGCGCCCCAGCGACCCGGCGGAGATCGGTGGTTATCCGGTTGCCGCCCGGCTTGGTTCGGGGGGGATGGGCGTGGTCTATCTGGCCACCGATCCCGCCGGTCGACCGCTTGCCGTCAAACGAATTGCCACCCGATTGGCGGGCGACCCGGATTTCCGGCAGCGTTTCCGCCGTGAGGTGACGGCCGCCCGGGCGGTCGGCGGGGTGTGCACGGTGCGGGTCGTGGCCGCCGATCCCGAGGCCGACCGACCGTGGCTTGCCACCGAATACGTCGCCGGTTCCAGTCTGACCGAGGTGGTGGAGGCCGAAGGCGCCCTGACCGGAGGCGTCCTGGACAGCCTCGCCGTGGGTCTGGCGGAGGCGCTTTCGGCGATGCACCGGGTCGGCGTGGTGCACCGGGATCTGAAACCGTCCAATGTGCTGCTGACCGCGGACGGCCCCAAGGTGATCGATTTCGGGGTGTCCTGGTATGCCGAGTCGACGCCGCTGACCAGTCCGGGCTCGTTGCTGGGCAGTCCGGGTTACATGGCGCCCGAGCAGGTCGCCGCCGGTGAGACCGGGCCTTTCACCGACGTGTGTTCCTGGGCGCTGACGCTCGCCTTCGCCGCCACCGGACGCCCCCCGTACGGGCTGGGTCGACCCGAGGTCCTGCTGTACCGCGTGATCGGGGAACGCCCTGATCTCACCGGCGTCCCCGACCGTCTGCTGCCCGTCCTGCTGGCGGCGTTGCGCCCCGATCCGCGTGGCCGGCCGAGCGCGACGGACCTGCTGCACCAGCTTCTGCCCGCGGCCGCCGACCCGACGGCCGACCCCGCCGAGGCGACCCAACGCCTGCTGGACGAGCGATGGCGGCTCCCCGGCCTTCCCCGCACGGTCACCGACCTCGGCCCCATGCCTGTCATCCACCCTTCGCCACCGGCCACGGGGGCAGCCGTGGCGCGCCCCTCGCCTCCGGCGGCTTCGCGACCAGGACAGCCAGGGCAGCCAGGACAGCCAGGGCAGCCGGTGCCACGGCCAGGGCGTCGGCCGGGGTGGTTGTCGGGCCCGTGGATTCCGGCCGTGATCGCCATCGCGGGTGTTCTCGCCATCGCGATCGTCGCGACCCTGCTCACCCGCGGTGGGCCCGCGAAGCCCACCCCCGGGGCCGGCACCGCCCGCACCGCCACCGCGCCGGCTCCGGGGAGGGCCGTGCCCGTACCTGCCGGGACGGCGCTTCCCGGCCCGTCGCCGTCGCTGCCCTCGACCGGCGGCGGCTCCGTGGCGGCGACTCCGAGCGCCGCCGCCACACCACCGATCGCGCTGCCCGGCCTGTGGCGCGGCGGGTACGTCTGTTCGCAGGGCCCGACCGGGCTATTGCTCAGTATTGTTCTGACCCCGAGCCAGGATCTGTGGGCACGGCTTGACTTCTACCCGCTGCCGTCCAATCCCGGTGTGCCCCGCGGCTCCTACCTGACTCGCATCATCTTCGCCGACGGGGTGCTGAACTTCACCGGTGTGCGCTGGATCGAGCAGCCCCCCGGCTACACCATGGCCAACTTCACCGCGCGTCCGGACGCCACCCGCCCGGACGACCTGGCGGGCCAGGTGCGCCTGGCCGGATGCTCGACCTTCGCCGTCCATCGCCAGTAGTCCCCCGGACCGACCCGCACCACCCGTACGGACCAGACAGCCGCGCGAACGGCATATCCACGCGAACCACATCACGTCACCGAAATCCGACAGATGATCTAGGTCGGGCATAAGGTCGCAGGTGGGGCACGGGGATCGGCGCGAGAACCCGGCGAGGCACGGCGATCCGGTGGACGGTGAACCTGCCCGTCACACGGTGGCTCGCGCCGCGACACGGCCGCTCAGGCAACGTGGTCAACGGGCAGGATCGAACTGGTGCGGACACGGCGAGCGTCCCCGGCGGACTGGGATGCGATCTGGCCTGTCTGGCGCGCCGTCGTGGTCGAAGGCGAGACCTGCCCCTGGCCACCGGACACCGACGAGCAGACCGCCCGCGCCGCCTGGATGCTGCCCTCGCCGGCCGACGTCCTCGTGATGGAGCAGGAGGACGCCGCCGGCCGGATCACCGTGGTGGCCACCGCCCTGCTGCTTCCCAGCCTGCCCGGGCTCGGCGATCATGTCGCCCAGGCCACGCTGCTGGTCGACCCGAAGTGGATCGACCACGGCGGCCCGCCACACCGGGCCCGGGTCCTGGGCGGTGTCGGCGCCCGCCCCGGCGCGGGCGGTGCGGCCGGCCGCGGCGGCGGCCACTGGGAGAGCGCGAGCCGTCTCGCCGCCGAACAGATGATCGAGTACGCGACCGACCGCGGCTACCGGGCGATCCAGCTCAACGCGGTCATCTCGGTGAATCCCAAGCTGGTCGCCCTGTGGCGCTCACTGGCATTTCGGCTGATCGGCACTCTGCCCGCCGCCTATCGCCATCCCTGGCTCGGCGACGTCGACCTCCACGTCATGTACCGCTTCCTGCCGACGCTGGACTGACGCGACGCCAGCAACATTGTCCGAACTTTTTCCGCATCAGGAACACCTACTCGGCCGAACATCTGACCGGGCGACCACCCACCTGATATCGGAAAAATACGGGAACTCCACCAATCGACAAGCAAAAAACGACTGATGGCCGTCATGTGCACACGGGTCGGGCGCATCATGAGGCGGCGACTCCCAATCCGCCGTTCGAGCAGAACCGCTCCGCGGTGCCCTTCCGCAGAGCGACTGGTGCCGAGCCAGTTGTCCTACGTTGCTCGGTCCCGGCGAGGACCGTGTGGTGATGTCCTGCGACTATCTGGCCCGCGAGTCCGGGCTGGTGCGGGCACCGGGCGGCTCGCTCGCCGAGCTGGTCGAAGGTCTGCTGGTGGCGGACCCGCCGTTCGGCGCCGACGGTTCCCGCCCGCAGGTCACCGAGGCCGGCTGGCTGACCAACGGTCAGCGCTCGCCCGCGATGGGCGCGCGTCAGGCCATGGGCGGGCTCGTCGGCTGGTCGCCGCCGGTGGAGAACGCGGGGTACCAGCACTCCCTGTTCCTGGATGTCGAGCTGTGGAACGGCCCGGAGGAGAAGCGCCGATGGTCCTGCGCCTGTCTGGCCGCCGTCTGGCAGCTCGCCCGGCTCGGCGTCCTGCGCCGACGGGGGCGGGACGTGGCGACCCCCGAGCGCGTCTCCCCCGTTCTGCTCGGCCCATGAGCGTTCTGTGAGCGTCCTGCTGGGCGAGGTGCGCACCGCGCTGTCGCGGCACTCCCGGGCGGTGAGCGTGGACGCGGTCGAGGAACTGTTGGAGCTGGCGCCCGCGGCCGTGCGGCTGACCTCACGACCGCTGGCCCGCGCCGTCGTCACCGGTGGCCGGGACGATCTGTCGTCCGGGTTCCTCGGCCCCCGCCGAGTGGATACCGGGGGCGCACACCGAGCCGGAGCTATCGAGCCGGAGCTTTCGTGGGTGTGGGCGGGCGTTGGAGGGGCGGCCGGGGTTCTCCCGACGGTGGGCCAGCATCGTCGCCCGCATCCGCAATGAGCTGGATCTTTCCATCCTGCGTGCACTGTCGGACGGGGCGACACCGCCGCCCACGACGGGCCTGCGTCGCGGGCTATGACGCTTGTCACTTCATCGAGGCGACCGTTCATGGGCAGGGAGAACGGGAACTGTCCCTGACGGACGAGGAGCCTGCCTGTGCGTGAGAGCGCCGCGCCCGATTTTTCGTTTTCCGATATGCAGTCCACGATTGCCGTGCTCACCGTGGTGGCCGGTGCGGTGATCATCGCGCTGACCGCCTCGGTGCTGCTGCACCGGGTGGCCGGACGAATCGGCCAGCATTCCGCGATCGTCGCCGACCTCGCCCACCGCGGCCGCCGACCGATCCGGCTCACCCTGGTCCTGATCGCGATCCAGATCAGTCTGGGCACCACCCATGAACAGGACTGGACCGCCTCATCGGCACGCCTGTGCGGCGTCCTGCTGATCGCCGCCTTCGCCTGGTGCGTGACGGTCCTCGCGTTCGTGTTCGAGGAACTGGCGCTGCTGCGCTATCGGGTGGACGTCGTCGACAACCGCCACGCCCGCCGCGTACGTACCCAGGTCAGTCTGCTGCGCCGGATCACGGTCGCGGTCATCTCGGTCATCGCCGCCGCGTCGATCCTCATGACGATCCCGAGTGTGCGGGTCGCCGGGGCCAGTATCTTCGCCAGCGCCGGAGTCGTCGGCATCGTCGCGGGCCTGGCCGCCCAGACATCGCTGGCCAATGTCTTCGCCGGCCTGCAGATCGCCTTCACCGACGCGATGCGCGTCGATGACGTGGTGGTCGTCGAGGAGGAATGGGGCCGCATCGAGGAGATCACCCTGACCTACGTGGTCGTGCACATCTGGGACGACCGCCGGATGATCCTTCCCTCCACCTACTTCACCACCACCCCTTTCCAGAACTGGACCCGCAAGGAATCCGCGGTGCTCGGTGCCGTCGAACTCGATCTCGACTGGGAGGTCCCGATCGAGGAGATGCGCGCGGAGATGCACCGGGTTCTCGAGGCGAACGAGCTGTGGGACCGACGGGTGTGCGTTCTGCAGGTGACCGACGCCATCGGTGACCACATTCGCATCCGGGTGCTGGTGAGCGGCAAGGACGGCCCCACCACCTTCGACCTGCGCTGCCACGTGCGGGAAGCCCTCGTGCTGTGGCTGCAGCGCAACCACCCGGGCGCCCTGCCGCGCACCCGCGTCGAGTTCGGCCGCCCCGGTCGGGATGTCGGTTCGGCCGTCTTCGGACAGCGTGATTCCGACCCGGCAGAGTTCGACCCGGGAACCTCCGCCAGTACACCAGGTCAACGATCCGGTGCAGACACACGGCGCGAGGGGAGCGGCCGGTATGCCGGCGCCACTGGGATCGCTGGTACCGACAACAACCATGACGGCCACAACGGTGCGCGTCGCGGCGGTGCGATCGGCACGCTCCTGCGCAAGCAGGATCGCCACGACGGCTCCGGCAGCGCCGGGGCCGAGGCCGAGCGGGGTGGGCCGGCGTCCTCATCCCCGCCGTCGGCGCAGCACTCCCACGGCGACATAGCCTCTGATGCCTCGCTGTTCTCGGGTGACAACCCCGATGCGGCCAGGCGCGCCCGCGACTTCAGTGAGGCCCCGTCCGACCCGGACGATGACTCCTTCCCCACGAACGATCGCTCCCACTGAACGATCGCTCCCACTGACGCGGAATCCCTTCACAAGCCGGCCATCCGTGCACGGATGGCCGGCTTGACCGCGTGCCGCCGCAGACCAGTGCCGGCGGTGCCGTCTCCGCTGTCGCCATCCTGCCCGCGGCACCAGCGGCGAGTCCGGACATGACTGACGGCGGCCGCGGGAGCCACCGGGGAGAACCATGTCTGGTTCCTACCGGGGGCGCCCCGCGACCGCCGTCAGAGGTGCTCGGCAGTCCCGGAGATCACCTGTCGGTGCCGCCGTGACCGATACCCGCTCGGTTACCGACGGGCGTAGCGCCGGCTGCGACCGTGCGAGCGGCTGTGACCGGTGCCCACGTTCCGCCAGATCAGCAGCACGAGGATGGCACCGATGATCGAGCCGATGATGCCGGACGGCTGCAGGGCACCCTCGCCCAGGTCCTTGTCGAACAGGACGTAACCGAGAAAGCCGCCGACGAAGGAACCGATGATGCCGACAACAATGGTGCCGAGAATGCCAATGGGGTCGGGCCCGGGAAGAACCACTCGCGCAACCGCGCCAGCGACCAGACCGAGCAGAATCATGACGACAACGAATGTGACCATTTTATTCTCCCTGCCGAGGTGACTGGTTCATTCGTTCCCGTCGACCTGGGTGACAAACGCGGTATTCCAATTTTCTTCCCAGACGTCGTGACACGTCCCGGTGTGGGAGTCAGCTGGCCTTGCGACGGCGGCGGCGGCGTCCGGCCAGGGCGAGCAGGACGATGCCGGCCACCACACCACCGGTGGCCCGCGGGTTGCCGCGGGCGCGCTGACCGGCGGAGCGGGCGGCCTTTCCGCTGGTGGCGAAGGCCTTCTCCGCCGCGGCGCTGGCCTGCGGGTGCTGGGCGAGCCGTTCGAGGGCGGTGCCGAGGGCGCGGTCGCGGGCGTCGATGGAACGGGCGGTCGCGGCGGCCAGCTTCGGGTTGTCGGCGGCCTTGTCCCGCACGGTGCCGGCGACCTTGCCCGCGGCCTCGCGGGTACGTCCGGCGGCGGCACCCAGCTGCGGCGCCAACGTCTGCGCGGCCCCGGTCACCCGCTGACGCACCTCGGCGGCACCGGAGGCGACCCGCTCGCGGGTACCCTCCTCACCCGAGGACTCCGCCCCGGCGTCACTCGCGGTCGACTCGTCCGCATCCGGTTCGTCGGTGTACTCCGACGCGGAGCGGCCGGGGGTGGACGGGGCCACCTCGTCGACCTCCGGGGATGACGGGTCGACGATGACGGCCGCCGCCTCCGACGGGGTGGGGGCGGGCACCACCGGCTCGGGCGAGCCGGCCCCGGTGGAGGTGGCCGCGGAGGTGACGCTCGACGGCGCGGCCGGGGGGATGGGCCGCGAGCTGTTCGGCGTCGCGATCAGTGTGGGATCGGGTGTCGCCGGGTTCGGGTCCGCTGACATCGTCCTGGTTCCCTTCATCTGGTCGTTCTGGTCTCGACGTCTAGCCTGACCTGGCCTGCTCCGCGCACCGCGCGCACCGTCCGGGATGCCTGCGGCCCAGCCCGCCGACGCGGTGCGGGGACCGCGGTGCGTCGGCGGTCGGAGTCGGTGCCGGTGGCGAGTCGGTGGCAGTGCTGGTGGCGGGGAAAAAGTTCACCGCCCATTTCCCGGACGGCGATACCCCATCATCGATGTTGATAACACGATGTGGACGGGGTGATGCGTCACTGCGCCACGGGTCCTATGAACATATCACCCATATCGGGCTGATCTACGCCCATCGTCACGCGGGGTGGCGAGCGGATCCACGCCAGAATCCACATCCTGACACGTCAGGGACAATGACTGAGGTAGCGCCGCTGGGCTGTCTCGGGCGGGCCGAGGTCGGTTACGGTGCAGACGCAGGCCTGGACGCGGCCCGCGCAGGCCGGGACAGCGGCTGGCAGGGAGTGCTGATGCCCGACCCGCAACGAGCCTTCGTCAGTTCCGAGGACGCCCACCCGCAGGATGCCCGGCCGGACGAACCGCGTGCCCGGAGCACCGCGACACCCGACGACCTCGAGGGTGTGTCCGTGCTGGCCGAACGGCTCGCCCGCGGCGAGGTGACCTCGCGGGAGCTGGTCGAGGCGGCGCTCGAGCGGATCGAGGCGACACAGTCGACGCTCAACGCCTTCCGCCGGATTCGCGCCCTGGAGGCCCTCGACGAGGCGGCGGCGGCCGACGCGGCGCTCGAGCAGGGCGCGGCCACCCGAGCGGCCACAGGGTCGGCGGCCGGTGGCACGGCGACCGGCCGGTATCGGCCGGTGCTCGGCGTGCCGATCGCGATCAAGGATGACACGGACATCGCCGGGATGCCCACCGCGTTCGGCGCGATGGGCGAGTTCCCGCCGGCGGCCCGCGACAGTGAGATGGTCCGGCGGCTGAAGGCCGCGGGGGCGATCATCGTCGGCAAGACGAACACCCCGGAGTTCGGCCAGTGGCCGTTCACCGAGGGTCCGGCGTTCGGGGTGACCCGCAACCCCTGGGATCTCGATCATTCGCCGGGCGGGTCGTCGGGGGGTGCCGCGGCGGCGGTGGCGGCGGGACTCGTCCCGGGTGCGATCGGTTCGGACGGTGCGGGGTCGGTGCGCATCCCGGCGGCGTGGACGCATCTGGTCGGTATCAAGCCCCGGCGCGGGCGGATCTCCAGCGCCCCGGTGCGCGAGCAGTTCAACGGGCTGACCGTGTTCGGGCCGCTGACCAGGACGGTCGCCGACGGTGCCCGGCTGCTCGACGCCCTGTCCGGCAGCCTGCCGACCGACCGGGACCGACCGCCGGCGCCCGCGGAGTCGTTCCTCGAAGCGGCCGGGCATCCGCCGCCCCGGCTGCGGATCGGCCTGTCGCTGCACCGTCCCTACAGTGGCATGCCGGCGAACCTCGACCCGGCGGTGCGGGCCGCGGTGGAGCGGATCGCCGAGGTCCTGGCCAGGCTCGGGCATGAGGTCATCCCGGTCGAACCGCCCTACGGGCTGCTCGGCACGATCTTTCTGCCGCGGTCGATGGACGGCATCCGGGACTGGGCCCGGCGGGTGCCCGACCCGTCCCTGCTCGATGCGCGCACCCTGGCCAACGCCCGCACCGGACGGCTGCTGCGCCCGATCCTCCCGCTGACCCGCGCGGCCGAACCGGTGGCCCGACTCAACATCGGCCGGGTCTTCCGCAAGGTGGACGTGGTGCTCGCCCCGACCACCGCGACGCCGCCGCCACGGGTCGGCGAGCTCAACCGGGACACGAACTGGGCGACCGACCAGGCGATCGTCGCCGCCTGCCCGTTCGCCTGGCCGTGGAACGTGCTCGGCTGGCCTGCGGTCAACGTGCCGGCCGGGTTCACCCCGGCGGGGCTGCCGGTGGGCGCGCAGCTGATGGGCCCGGCCACGGCCGAGACCCGGTTGATCTCCCTGGCCGCGGAACTCGAGGACGCCGAGCGCTGGCAGCTGCACTATCCGGGGGAACGGGTCGCCCACATCGGCTGACCCGTACGGCCGGATCTGACCATCCGGTCAGATTCTGGTGACCTTCGGAACGTCCTGTCAGGGTGTGTGGCCGAACTCCTGGTCGGGTCGGGACAATGACCCATGCGCACTGTCCGGACGGACGCCCCCGCCGCCCTGATGCCCACGGACGAACGGTCGGAGAACCTCGCGTTCGTCGTTGCAGGTACCACGGTCCTGCTCGGCACGCTGCTGGCCGACGTGTTCTCCACCGTCGCCCTGGCCGGGTATTTCGGCCTTGGTCCGCTGATCCTCGCCGCGGCCTGTCCGACGCTCATCACCGCGGGCGTCGGTGGGGTGACGGTGCTGCTGGGCATCGTGTCCGGCTTGTGGGACGACCGGTTCGGCACCGGTCAGCACATCGCGGCCATTCTGCTGATCGCCATCCAGGCGGCGATCGCCGTGTGTATCTGTGTGTTCCGGGAGCGGCAGCGCTCGAAGCTGCACCGCGTCCAGGCGGTGGCCGAGGTGGCGCAGCGTGCGTTGCTGCCCGCGGTGCCCGGGCGCCTGGACGGCGTGGGTTTCGCCGCCCGCTACCTGTCGGCGGCGCGGGAGGCGTCCGTCGGCGGCGATCTGTACGAGGTCGTGCCGACCGCGCACAGCATCCGGGTGATCATCGGGGATGTGCGGGGCAAGGGGCTGCCCGCGGTGCGGCTGGCCTCGGTGGTGCTGGGCGCCTTCCGGGAGGCCGCTGTCACCTGGCTGGATCCCGAGCAGGTCGCGGCGGCGTGTACCCGCGCCGTCGCCCGGGAGGCCGGACCGGAGGACTTCGTCACCGCGCTCGTGCTGGACATCCACCCCGACGGCCGGCTCGGGATGTGCTCGGCCGGCCACCATCCGCCGCGTCTGGTGTCGCCACGCGGTGCGAGCCGAACCCTCACGTTGCGCTCCCCGAGCCCGCCGCTGGGCCTCGCCGACCAGTTCACCGTGACGAACGCGTTCTGGGAGGTCGGCGACCGGCTGCTGCTGTTCACCGACGGCCTGATCGAGGCCCGGGACGCCGCCGGCCACTTCTTCGACCTCGACGAGCATCTCGACCTGCTGCGCGGCGGCGGCCAGGAGGAGGCCCTCGACCGGCTCACCACGGCCCTGGACACCCACGCCGACGGCGCCCTGCACGACGACCTCGCCCTCCTGCTCGTCGAACGCCACCCGGCCCCCGCCATCCCCGGCGCCCCCAGCGCCTCCGCCCCTCCCCCGCCCACCGTCGCCACCCGCTGAACGCCCCGCACGGTCCGAATCGCCTGAAACGGCCCGCGGAAGGACCTGCTCACCGCCGGACGGGTCAGGTGCGGGTGCGGCGGCGGCCTTCGCGGCGGTAGGAGAAGGGGCCGGGCAGGTCGACGCTGGACAGGCCGCCGCGGCGCTGCCGGGACCAGACCCGCCAGGAGATCCGGCCGAGCTTCAGCGTCACCGAGGACACCCCGTTCTCGCTGACATTGACGTGGAACGGCCCGTACTTCGGGCGGCGGGTGTATCGCAGACCCATCTGGCACCTCCTGCGGGATGCGGGCCGGGCTTTGTTCGTCCTCGACCCGGCCCGATATCCGTACCGAAACAGCGACAATGCGCTTGTCTCCGGTATTGCGCGGTTTACACCTCGCCGCCTCGATATGCCGAGGAGAGCGGCGCCGAGGGCCGCCGGACCCGGCGCGGGTGTTTGTCGGGCGACGCGCACACCGATATCCGACGGATACGGAATCAGGCCATTACCGTCTGAGCATGCGGATCGACCTCACGATGCGGACGGACACGCCGAGGTCCACGGTGGTGGCATTCGGCGAGAGTGATCCGCGGACCGACCGGTCCGTGCTGCGGCTGCTGGTCGCGCTGGTCGTACTGCTCAGCGCGGTGACCGCGTTCGCCGTCGGTGGGCTCGTCGCGCTGTCGCAGCAGCGCATGGCGTCCCCGTCCGGCGTCGGCAGCGACAGCATCAGGGGCGACGGCCAGCGCGGCGACGATCCGGGCGACGGTGGCCATTCGGGTGACGGTGGCCATTCGGGCGACGGCGACGATCCGGGTGACGCTGGCGACATGGTGGCGGCCGCCGGTGAGATCGGCCGGCTGGGAGTGGTGGATGACGGGGTGGTGAGCAGGCCCCTGGCCGGGCGGGTTCCGATGGCCGTCCCGCCGACCTGGCGGGTGCCGACGCGCGTGCCGACGGCCGTACCGCCGACACCGCGGAATCCGGATGACGCCGAGCAGGCCACGGCGAGCCCGGTTCCGGCGCCCCACCGCTGCACTCAGCCTCCTGAGCAGGCCATCAGCGGGTCCGGCCTACCGATTCCGATCTTCCCGCTCTGCTGACCGGCGGCCAGCGGCAGGCTCCGGACGCCAGTCCGGGCGGCGACCGGAGAGGGCGATCAGGCTCGTCCACTCGTCGGCGTCGGCAGGCACCGTGACGGGTTCGGCGAAGATGCCGACGACCCGCCAGGCGTCGATCTGACGGGCGAGGGCCTGGTGCACCCAGCGGACCAGCTCCAGGTTGCTGCCCACGGTGCGCGCCGAGGTGCTGTCGCCGGGGAGGCGTCCGGCCTCGTCGACGGCGCGGGCGAGGTCCCAGCCGTGCAGGAGCAGGTCGGCGGTGAGCTGGAAGGCGTACTCGTCCGCGGGGGTGGGGCCGAACGACAGGACGGGGTTGCGCGTCCAGACCTCGCTGCGGTTCCAGGCCGCGCGGGACCGGCGGGCGGTGGCGCTCCAGACACCGACCGGGTCGGTGCCGAGCTGGTCACCGTCGAAGCGGCGTCCGATGTCCTCGCGGGTCAGGCCGGCCAGCAGCGGCGGAACCCACAGATGTTCGACGGTCAGATGGTTGACCAGGCGGCGGATGTTCCACTCCCGGCAGGGCGTCGGCGCGTCCCAGGCGCCCTCGGGGACCGCACGGACCTGGATGTCGAAGATGTCCATCGCCCAGTCCAGCCACTCGCGACGTGCCGTGGCAGTCAGCATGCTGCTCGCCATCTCCAGGTGCCCCCTTCGGCGCCACGTCCTCGAACCGCCTACCCGCCGCAGAGCACCTACCCACCGGCACCGACCGTCCAACCCCGCGCATCCAGATGATTACGAAGAGCCCACACCTGGCCACAGACCCGGGCCGTTTCTCCGCTACACGCCGTCATGCACCATCGGGTGCGCGGCACTCATCCGGTACACATCGGCCGCCTGTCATCATCTCCCCTCATGGATGGTCGCCGTCTGCCGTCGCAACCCGTCTCCCGGGACGACGCCTGCCGCCCACATCCCACGGCACCGGCAGGCGCCCCGTTCCCCCGGACGCTGGTCGTCGCCGACAAGTTCCCGCCTGTGCTCGGCGGCATCCAGACCTTCGCCTGTCATCTCACCGCGGGCCTGCCCGCCGACCGGGTGATCGTCGTCGCGCCGACCGTTGCCGGGGCGGACGAGTTCGACCGCACCCTGCCGTTCCCCGTCGTGCGCATCGGCGAACGAGTCGTGACGTCCCGGCGGTCCCGCGCGGTGCTGGCGGATCTGGTGCGCACCGAGGGATGCGAGGCCGCCTGGTTTCCCACTTCGGCGCCATACGGCCTGCTCGCACCGGTGTTGCGTGAAGCCGGTGTGCGGCGGGTCGTGTCGTCCAGTCATGGGCATGAGGTGGCCTGGTCGCGGCTGCCGGTCGGCTGGTCGCTGGTGCGCAGCTGCGCCGCCCGCGCGGACGTGCTCACCTACCTGACCTCGTTCACCCGGCGCCGGCTGGCCGCGGTCGCCCCCGACGGCACGGCCATGGCCCGGCTGACCGGCGGGGTCGACGTCGAACGCTTCCACCCCGGGGCCGGCGGCGACGAGATTCGCCGCATGCTCGGCTGGTCGGACCGTCCGGTGGTCATCTGCGTGGCCCGGATGGTCCCCCGCAAGGGCCAGGACATGCTGATCCGCGGCTGGCCGACGGTGCGCCGGCGGCACCCGGGCGCCCGGCTGCTGCTGGTCGGCAAGGGCCCGGCCGAAAGCCGGCTGCGACTGCTCGCGCGGCGCGTCGGGGTCGCCGACGACGTCCACTTCACCGGCGCCATCCCGGACGAGACGCTGCCCGCCTACCTCGACGCCGCGGACGTGTTCGCCATGCCCTCACGCACCCGCTGGCTCGGCCTGGACCTCGAGGGCCTCGGCCTGTCGTCCCTGGAAGGCGCCGCCAGCGGCCTGCCGGTGATCACCGGTGCGCAGGGTGGCGCCCCCGACGTGGTCCTGCCCGGTCGCACCGGCACCGTCGTCGACGGGCGCGACGTCGACGCCGTGACCAGCGCCGTCCTCGACCTGCTGGACGACCCCGACCGCGCCGCCCGGATGGGCCTCGCCGGCCGCGAGTGGATGCGCACCGCGTGGAGCTGGCAGGAACTCAGCGGCCGCCTCGCCCGCATCCTCACCGGCCTCCCCGTCGACGACCACCTGACCGACCAGATCATCGACCGCACCCCCGCCTCCCCCATGGACCATCCTTCCCCCATGGACCACTCCACCCCGATGGACCACTCCACCCCGATGGACGACGCCGCCCCCGCGGACGACACCACCGGCCAGCACCTCCCGGACCGCGTCGACGCCAGCCAGCGCCGGTGACGCCCGCCCCCACCAGACCCACACCGGACGCCACCCCGACCGCGATACCGACCGCCACCTGGGTCCAGCCTCCGGACGCCAGCCCAACCAGCCCAACCAGCACGACCAGTCCGGCCGACATGGCCAACACGGCCAACCTGACCTGTCCGGTCGGCCCGGCTCGGCGGGTCACGCCTGGGCGCGGACGCTGGTGGGCGGTGCGGCCGGCGCTGGCCTGCCTGGTACCGGTGGTGGTGGTCTGGTGGGTGGTGCGGTCATGGTCGACCGTGCGAGGTGGGGCGGCGGCGCTGGCCGACGCGCATCCGGCCTGGCTGATCGGGGCGACCGTCGTCGCCCAGTTCACCTGGTTCGCGGGGGCCGCCTGCCAGCAGGGGGCGGTGTCCCGGGCGTTACCGGTCCGACCGCTGCTCGCCGCGCAGGTCGCGGGCAGTGTCGCGAACCACGTGCTGCCGGCCGGTTTCGGGGTCGGCGCGGTCAAACTGCGTTTCCTGCACCGCCATGGCTTCTCGCTGCCCGAGTCGCTGACCGCCGTCGGCCTGGACGCGACCGCCGGCGTCACCACCCACCTCGCGGTGCTCCTCGCCCTGCTCGCCGGTGGCTTCCTCGAGGTCGACACCGCTCGTCTGCCGGGCAGCGGCCCGGTGTTCGCCACGGTGGCCGTGGGCGCCGCGGTGGCCGCCGCCGCGCTGGCGGTGCTGGTGGCACTCCGCGCCCAGCTGAGAACCCGGCTCTGGTCCCGGCTGCGGGCCCACCTGTGCGGGGTGGGCACCACCCTGCGCTCGCCGGGACGCGCGGCGCTGCTGTGGGGTGGGTCGGCGGCGATCCCGCTCGTCCACGCGATCACCCTGTGGGCGATCGTCCAGGCGCTGCACCTGCCACTCGGGGTCGGCGCGGTGTTCACCCTCTACTACGTCGCCAGCACCGCGTCGGCGGTGGTCCCGTCCCCCGGGGGCTTCGGATCACTGGACGCGGCCCTGCTCGCCGCGCTCATCGCCACCGGCCAGACACCCCAGGTCGCCCTCGGCGTGGTCCTCGGCTACCGCCTGGTCACCGTGTGGCTCCCGATGGCCCCGTCCGCCTGCGTCCTTGCCGTCATGGTCCGCCGCGGCCAGCTCTGACCCGGGAAGGCACCCAAAGGAGATCCTCGCCGTACACGTCGGCGCGGCCGCTCGGTCACACCGCGGTGGGGCGGTAAAGCTTGGCGTAGGGGCCGCCGGCGGCGAGCAGGTCGTGGTGGGTGCCGTGCTGGGCGACGCGGCCCCGATCGAGGACGTAGATGCGGTCGGCGTCGATCACCGTGGCCAGCCGGTGCGCGATGACCAGGCAGGTGCGTCCGATGGCGAGCCGGTCGAGGGCGGCGCGTACCGCGGCCTCCGAGACGGTGTCGAGCGCCGACGTCGCCTCGTCCAGCACCAGGACCCGCGGCGACTGCACCAGCACCCGGGCGATGGCCAGCCGCTGACGTTCCCCACCGGAAAGCCGGTAGCCACGGGCGCCTACCCGGGTCTCCAGGCCGTCCGGCAGGCGTTCGACCAGCGCGGACAGGGAGGCGGCGTCGAGGGCGGCGAGCAGTTCGTCGTCGGTGGCGTCGAGACGTCCGTAGCGCAGGTTCGCGGCGATCGTGTCGTGAAACAGGTGCGGATCCTGCGGGACCACACCGACCTGCGCGTGCAGCCTGGACGGCGCGATGTCGTCCAGGCTGACCCCGTCGAGCCGGACGGATCCCCGCTGCGGCCGGTGCATCCCACTGGCGAGATAGGCGACCGTCGTCTTGCCCGCGCCACTGGCCCCGACCACCGCCGTCGTCGTCCCCGCCGTGACCCGCAACGTCACCCCGCTCAGGTCCCAGCCGGCGCCGGCGGCACCGCCGGCACCGTCGCCGCCGCCGGCGCGGTCGTAGCCGAACCAGACATCCTCCAGCGCCAGGTCCACCCCGAGCCCCAGCTCCTCGCCGCGGCCGGAACCACCGGCGCCCCAAAGGTCACCCGTGTCCCGAGGGCCACCCTCGTCCCTGTGGTCACCCTCGTCCCTGTGGTCACCACGGCCGCCCGGCACCGCCGGCCGGGGCGTTGTCAGCGCCGGAGCGCGCACCGCACCAGCCGCGTCCCGGCGCGCGGACCTGTCCGGGGACGCGTCGGGGGACGTGTCGAAACGGGCGCGGATCTCGTCCTCGGGGACGTCCAACAGGGCGAAGATGCGACGGAACGCGGCGCCGGCACCGGCGAGCTCCGTGCGCAGGTCGATCGCGGACGACAGCGGGCCGAACGACACCAGCAGCGCCCCACCCAGTGCGGCGACGGTCCCCAGCGTGGTCCGCTCGGACGAGACCAGCCAGGCGCCAAGCGCCACGACCACCGTCATCGTCGCCACAATGCCGAGGTTGACCAGGAAACGGACCCGGGACGTCAACCGGGCCTGGTCCCGCGAGGCCGTGATCAGCTCGGCGCCGGCGGCGTCGAACCACTCCCGTTCATGGTCGACCCGGTCGAACAACCGCACATGCAGCGCGCCCGACACCGATGCGGTGTCGGCGAGGCGCGCCATCAGCACACCGTCGAGTTCCCGCTGGTGACGGGACAGTTCCGCGAGGCGCCGCCGGCCCGAACGGACCATCAGCAGCGTCGCCGGCGCGAACACCATGACCGCCAGGCTGAGCCGCCAGTCCAGGACGAAGACGACCACCGTGCCGACCGCGATGTCCGCCACCCGGCAGATCACCGCCTGCACCGTGGCGGAGATCGCGTTCTGCGCGGCCAGCACATCACTGGTCATCACCGTCATGACCTCACCCGGCTGACTACGCGGGAAGAAACTGAACGGCAGCCGCTGCAGATGCGTGTTCACGGTCTGCCGGATGCGCACCGAGACCACCCCGCCCAGCCGCGCGATCAGCGCCATCCGTGCCGACAGCACCGCCGACTCGAACACCAGCAGCGCCCCCAGCAGCCCGATCGGCCAGGCGAGATCCCGGACGTGCCCCCGTGGCAGCGAGACATCCACGAGGTGCCGCAGCAGGAACGGCCCCGCCGCCACCGCGACCGACCCCACCACCGACAGCGCCACCAGCACCGCCACGACCGGCCCCTGATCGGCGAAGAACCGCTCGGCCCGCCGCGCCTCCCCCACCCCGGTCAGCCGCGCGACCATCCCCGCGTGCAGCCCGGTCACCCCCGCCCACCTCAGGTCCCCCGCCCGCTCGGCTCTGCCCACCGGGTGAGTGGCGTCCGTCGGGTCGGCGGTGCCGGTCGGGTGACTGGCACCGGTCGGGTGACTGGCACCGGTCGGGTGACTGGACCCTGACGTAAGGGTCGGCGGCTGCGAGGTCACGAGGGAGAGGCTAGTTCCCACCGGTGGCGGAAGGGGCCGCGACCATCGGCGAGCCCCGGCGCGGGGGGTTGGACGGCTCCATGAGATTACCTTTCGCATCCCTGGGAACACTCTGCGTGCATGCCCGCCAGGTGGAGCCGGAGCGGGAGCGGGTGCGGGACGCAGGTGCGAACGCACCGCGCGACCACCCGGCCGGGGTCCGCCGACGCGGGCCCTTAGAGGGGGAAACCGATGAGCTGGTCCCGCACGTCCCGACGATGCGCCTCTCGCGCGTTCGTCCTGTCCGCGACCCTCACCGCCGCGATGGCCACACCCGGGCTGATGGACGCGGCCGTCGGCGTCACCGCGTTCCCGAGCGCACCACCCGGCACGTCCTCGGCGCCCTCGGCAGCGACTTCCGGTCCCACGACCAGGCCGCCCAGCACGGACGGCCCAACTCCGAGCGGCACCGCAGGGTCGGCTGGGAGCACCGGGCCGGACGAAGGCGGCGACCCGGGTGGGACGTCCACTCCGGGCACGTCCGGTTCGCCAGGTGTGGCACCCGGCGGGGGCGCTGCCGGCGGGTCGGCCTGCCCGAAAATGGCGTCCGCGACCGGACCGCTGGGCACCTGGAAGCCGGTCGCCGACCTGCCCGACGCCGTCGCCGGACTCGCCACGACCACAGGATGCGACGGGAAGATCTACGCGATCGGCGGCAGCGCGGAATCGGCCGCGGCCGGCACCAGCCCCACGGGCGCGCCCAGCGCCGGCGTGGCACCCGCACCCCCCGCCGGCCCCACCGCGACCACTCCCGCCTCCCCGGGCACGACCACCTCCCGTGGCACGACCACCGCACCGGGCCGCACCGCCTCACCGGGCGGCAGCACGTCGCCGAGCGGGACGTCCTCGCCGGGTACGACCGGGTCGCCGGGCGTGGGTCCCGCGGGGTTGGCCCCCTCGGGGGCGAGGGTCATCCCCGGCGCGCTGACGGACGAGCCGGGCTTCGAACCGCTACCGAACGCGTCCGAGGGCGCCACGGGCACGGACCCGGCCCAACCGGGCGACTCCGCCACACCCACCGGCCCAAGCCGGTCACCCGGCCTGACCACCACCCCCAACCCGGGCGGGACGGCCACCCCGAGTGCGACGTCCACCGCGGGCCGCACGGGCAGCCCCACACCCGGCGGCCCGGCCGGAACCGGCCCGGGCAACGGAGCGGGAGCCGGTGCCGGTGCGGGTGCGGGAGCCGGAGCCTCGGGCACACCGGTGGGTTCCGTCGCGGTGCTCGATCCGACGTCGGGCACCTGGTCGGACGTCGCCGATCTGCCCACGCCGCGCACGGACCTGGCCGCCGTCACCGGGGCGGACGGACGGATCTACGCGATCGGCGGGCAGGACGCGGACGGTCCGACGGACACCGTCGAGGTGTACCAGCCGGCCAGTGACTCCTGGTCGGACGCCACCTCCCTGCCGGCCCCGATGGACCAGCCCCGGGCGGCCCGCGGCGGGGACGGACGGATCTACGCCCTCGACGGCACCACGCTGGCGATCTACGATCCGGCCGCGAACGTGTGGTCGACCGCGCCGGCTCCGCCGTCCGCGTTGGACGCGCCGATCGTCGTCGCCCTCTCGGATGGCCGGATTCTGGCCGCCGGCGGCACCATCGACGGTACGTCCGCCCCGCGGGTGGCCTCGACGACGTACGTCTACACCCCCGGGACGGAGGGCGGCAGCGGCTCGTGGGCGCAGGTGGCCGGTCTGCCCACCCCGGTCACCCGGGCCGCCGGTGCCACTGGCCCGGACGGGCGGGTGTACGTCGTGGGCGGACGCGGTTCGGACAACGCGGTCACCGACACCGTGCAGATCTACTCCCCGGATCGCGACTCGTGGGACTCCGGCACCTCCGGTGAGGCGTCCGACCGGGCGGATGCCGCGGCCACGACCGGCGGCGACGGTCACATCTACGTCCTGGGCGGGACGTCCGACAGTGACCAGCCCGAGGCCACCGTCGCCACGCTGTCCGACTGACCAGCCCCGTCCCGCACCCCCGGACGGCCGGCCATCGTGGGCCGTCCGGGGGATGGCGGGTCGTCCGGGGATGGCTGGGTCGTCCGGTGGGAACGGCTAGCGGTAACGGACGCGGTAGGCGATCCAGGCGGGGGCGCCGGCGGCCAGCGGCAGCCAGAAGGACACCAGCCGGTAGGCGAGGGTGGACAGGGCCGCGGCCGCCGGCGGAACCCCGGCCAGGGCGAGGGTCCCGGTCAGGCCGGCCTCGACGAAACCGAGACCGCCGGGCGTGATCGGGATCATCGCCAGGACGCTGGCCGCCACGTAGGCCAGCAGCACCAGGGACGGCCGAGGATGCTGGCCGGCACCGGCCAACGCCGCGAGCAGGGCGAGGTAGTCGAGGGTCCACTTGCCGGCCGCGAACAGCAACGCGGCGGGTAGCCGACGTCCGAGCGAGTGCAGCACCTCGTCGCGGCGGATCAGCAGCAGGTCGGACAGGTCGGGATCAACCGGGCGGCGGGCCAGCTGCAGCACCCGGGCGAGCAGCCGCGCCAGCAGGCGCATCGCGGCCTCCGAGCGGGCCAGCACCAGGCCGGCCACCGCCAGTACCGCGAAAGCGACGCCCCCGAGCCACGCCGCCGCGATCAGACCGCGCGGCGCCGGCTGGCCGAAGATCAACGCGGGCAGGACGAACAGCGGCAGCCCGAACACGATGCTGGTCGTGACCATGGAGATCGCGGTCAGGGCGAACCCGGCGGCCGCGGGATCACAGCCCGCCCGGCTCAGCATCCGGAACTGGACGGCGCCGCCCACCGCGATCCCGCCGGGGATGATCCGGCTGATGCTGTTCGACGCGAGCTGCGAGGTGATGGACAGAAACCAGCTCAGCCCGTCGATGGCGAGCCGTTGCAGCTGCCACACACAGGCGAAGCTCGCGATCTCCCAGCCGACCATCGCCGGGTACCACCACGGACGGAAGTGCCGCAGCCGGGGGAAGGCGGAGAACACGGTGAGCAGTTGCGGGGCGAGCAGGTAGATCGCCACCGCGGTGACCGCGAGCGGTATCACCCGGCCGGCGATCCGCCCCCAGGCCAGACCGCCGGGAACGACATCGGTGCGAAAGCGCCCCGCCGCTCCCAACCGCCGCGGCCGCGTCCCGCCACCCCCAGCTGACGGCGCCGACCCAACCGGCGGTACCGGCTCCACTGGCGGTGCCGGCTCGGCCGAATCCGTCGGGACGGTGGGTTCCGGTGCGGCGGTCGAGGCAGCGGCCGGTGTCGCGGTCGGTGCGGATGCGTCGTCGTCCACGTCGTCCAGGTTGTCCGGCTTGCAGGTTTTGTCCAGCGGTTTGCCGGCTGGGTCGGCTGGCACTCGCGCCCTCCTCCGCCCCACCTGCGGTGCGGGCCGCCCGACGTACCTCCTGCGCGTCACCCTAGACGAGCGATCGACGAGGCGAATCAGCCCACCGCCGGCCGGCCCGGCCGCACCGGCCGGCCGGCGGTGGTCGCAGGGCTGGTCAGGCGGTGGGTCCGGGCAGGTTGTAGCTGGCGGCGAGGGTGGCGTCGCGGGCGGCGAGGCGGCGGGCGAGATCGAGGATGACCTGGCACTGCTTGACCGAGGCGTCGTCCTGCATGGTGCCGTCGACCATCACCGCGCCGGTGCCGTCGCCCATGGTCTCGACGACCCGGCTGGCCCAGGCGACATCCTTGGGCTCGGGGCTGAAGACCTTCTTGGCGATGTCGATCTGCACCGGGTGCAGCGACCAGGCGCCGACCGCGCCGAGCAGGAACGCGTTGCGGAACTGGTCCTCGCAGGCCAGGGTGTCGGCGATGTCACCGAACGGGCCGTAGTACGGCATGATCCCGTGCGCCACGCAGGCGTCGACCATCCGGGCCAGGGTGTAGTGCCAGGGGTCCTGCTGGAAGGTGGCGCGCACGGCGCTCGGGTCGTCCGGGGTGGGGTCCTGGCGGACCAGGTAGCCGGGGTGGCCGCCGCCGACCCGGGTGGTCTTCATCCGCCGGTCGGCGGCGAGGTCGGCGGGGCCCAGCGACAGGCCCTGCATGCGGGGGCTCGCGGCGCAGATCTCCTCGACGTTGCTCACGCCGCGGGCGGTCTCGAGGATCGCGTGCACGAGGATCGGGCGGGTCAGGCCGGCCTGGGCCTCGAGCTGGGCGAGCAGCCGGTCGACGTAGTGGATGTCCTCGGCGCCCTGCACCTTCGGCAGCATGATCACGTCGAGCTTCGCGCCGATCGCGGGCACGAGGGTGAGCAGGTCGTCCAGCCCCCAGGGCGAGTCGATGCTGTTCACCCGGATCCAGAACTGGGTGTCGCCGAACTCCGCGCCACCCTCGATGATCTTGATGAGTCCCTCGCGGGCGGCGAGCTTGTTGTCGGCCCTGACGCCGTCCTCGAGGTTGCCGAGCAGCACATCCACCTTGGGGATGAGGGTCGGCAGCTTCGCGGCCATCTTGGCGTTGCTGGGGTCGAAGAAGTGGATCACCCGGGACGGCCGCCACGGGATCTCACGCGCCGGGGCCGGCGCGCCCACGGCGAGCGGAGCGAAGAAGTCCTTGGCACTGCGCATGGGGAGTCTCCCGGAAGGGGAACCTGGCTGGCGGACCGAACCGTCGGGCGGACCGAACCGTCGGGCGGACGGGGTCACCACCAGCGACGGGCACGACGCTCGACGACGAGGCACGTTACCAGCTCCCCGTTTCACCCGCCCCGAGTTAAATCACACAGAGTAACGATATTTGCCCAGAGTGACGCAGCTCGCAGTGCGCGGTCAGGGCAGGGTGAGCCTGGACGCGCAACCCCGCGCCACAGACGCACTTCTGGTTTATTGAGGCAGTCGCCAGAGTGACTGCCCGCTCGACTGCCAGGAGGAGCGTTGGATCTCCCGCTGCGGGATCTCGTCGTGGTCGGGCTGGAGCAGGCTGTCGCCGCCCCGACGGCCACCCGTACCCTCGCCGACCTCGGCGCCCGCGTCATCAAGGTGGAGAACCCGCGCGGCGGTGACTTCGCCCGCGACTACGACAACGCGGTGCTCGGCGAACTGGCCGCGCACTTCGTCTGGCTCAACCGGGGCAAGGAGTCGGTCGCGCTGAACTTCCGCGACCCGCGCGGCGCCGAGGCGCTGGAGCGGCTGTTCGCCCGGGCCGACATCGTGGTGCAGAACCTCGCACCGGGCGCGGCCGCCCGCTACGGATTCGCCGCCGAGCAACTGGTCGAACGCTTCCCGCGGATCGTCGCGGTCGACATCTCCGGCTACGGCGAGGGCGGCCCGCTGTCCCACAAGCGGGCCTACGACCTGTTGGTGCAGTCCGAGGCCGGCTCCTGCTCGATCACCGGAACGCAGGAGCACCGGGCCAAGCCGGGTATCCCCGTGGCCGACATCGGCGCCGGCATGTACACGGTGACCTCCGTGCTCGCCGCGATCCACGCCCGCACGGCGACCGGCCGCGGCACCGCCCTGTCGATCAGCCTGTTCGACACGGTGGTCGAGTGGATGAGCTACACCATGAACATCACCATGGGCACCGGTGAGCAGCAGGTTCCCAACGGGGTGAGCTCCCCGGCCGTCTCCCCCTACGGCGCCTACCCGACGGCGGACGGCTTCACCCTCGTGCTCGGCACCACCAACGACGGCGAATGGCAGCGGCTGGCCCGCACGGTGCTCGGCCGCGACGACCTCGCCGACGATCCCGCCTTCACCCACAACGACGACCGGGTCCGGTTGCGCCCCCGCCTGGACGAGGCCATCCGCGCCTGGACGACCACCGTTCCCATCGCCCAGGCCGAGAAGATCCTCGACGACGCGGCGATCGGCAACTCCCGGCTCAACAGCGTGCAGGAGGTCATCGACCACCCGCATCTGAGCGCCCGGGACCGCTGGCGTGACGTCGCCACCCCCGCCGGCCCCTGGCGCGCCCCCCTGCCGCCGCCGATCACCCCCGACTGGGCCCTGCCCATGGGGCCCGTCCCGGCCCTCGGCGAGCACACCGAGGCCGTCCTGGCCGAGGTGGGCCTCACCACCGACGAGATCGCCCAGCTACGCGCCGACCGCGTGATCTGACAGGCTGAAGGGAAACATCGATGAAGATCGACGCTGTCCTGGGCACCGACATCGACCTCGCGGCGACCGCGGCACGCCACGCCGAGACCGCCGGCTACGCGGGCGCCTGGGTCGGCGACACCAACCACGACCCGTTCCTGCAGATCATGCAGGCGGCGCAGGCCACCGAGAACATCACGGTGGGCACGGCCGTCGCGATCGCCTTCGCCCGCAGCCCGATGACGACCGCCACCTCCGCCTACGACCTGGCCCGCTACGCGCAGGGACGGTTCGTTCTCGGCCTCGGTTCGCAGGTCAAGTCGCACATCGAGCGCCGGTTCTCGATGACCTGGTCGAGCCCGGCGGCCCGGATGCGCGAGTACGTGCTGGCCCTCAAGGCCATCTGGGCGTCCTGGCAGGACGGCACGAAGCTCGACTTCCAGGGCGAGTTCTACTCCCACACCCTGATGACGCCGTTCTTCGCCCCCGAGCCGCATCCGGCCGGGCCGCCGCCGGTGTACGTCGCCGGGGTGAACGTGGCGATGACCGAGGCCGCCGGTGAGGTCGCCGACGGCTTCTTCCTGCACCCCTTCACCACCCGCCGTTACCTCGACGAGGTGACCCTGCCGGCGCTGCGCCGCGGTCGGGCCAAGCGGGGCGGCACCCTCGACGACTTCGTCCTCAACGGCCCGATGTTCGTCGCCGTCGGACGCACCGAGGAGGAGCTCGCGACCGCCGTCGCCGGCACCCGCGCGCGTATCGCCTTCTACGGTTCGACCCCCGCCTACCGGCCCGTGCTGGAGCTGCATGGCTGGGGTGACCTGCAGCCCGAGCTCACCCGGCTGACGAAGGAAGGCCGCTGGAACGAGCTCGGCTCGCTCATCACCGACGACATCCTGCACACCTTCGCCGTCGTCGGCACCCCCGCCGAGGCCGGCCCCGCGCTGTACGCGAAGGTCGGCGACGTCCTCGCCCGGACCTCCTTCTACACGCCCTACGACGCCGAGCCGGGTCTGCTCACCGAGCTCCTCGCCCACGTCCGGCCCCCGGCCGCCTGAGCGCACCGGGCCGCGCGGCACCGCCCCGCGGCGGGCCCCGGGGGGGACCCCCGGCCCGGCGGCCCCCCCGCGCCCGGGGGGGGGGCCCCGCCGGGTCCGACTCGGGGATGATCCGGCGGTGCGTCGGGCGCTGGCGCACCGCAACCAGCCACTGGCCCCGTTCT
>NZ_JALKFW010000188.1:0-28223 GCF_023243055.1 Frankia sp. AgPm24
CTCCGCGCATCCATGATCTGGATCAAGGAACTCGCTCCAACCCTTTGATCACAACCCGATACACGGCCTAGGGACGAGCGAGTCGGGCGACCAGGTTCGCGCGCACCGAGGGCCATTCCGCGGCGGTGATCGAGTAGTAGGCGGTGTCGCGGATGGTGCCGTCGGAGGCGGGCATGTGCGCGCGCCGCACACCCTCGAAACGCCCGCCGACCCGTTCGATGGCGGCACGTGACCGGGTGTTGCGCACATCTGTCTTCAGACATACGCGCAGCGCCGACCAGACGGTGAACGCGTGCTCGAACAGCAGCAGCTTCGCCTCGGTGTTGATCGCTGTGCGCTGGGCCGCGGCGCACAGCCAGGTATAGCCGATCTCGGCCACCGAGGGCAGTTCGGACTCCGCCGCGGACGCCGCCGCGGTGTCCGCCGGCTCCACGGGCGTGCTGCCCAACGCGCCCTCGGCCGTCGGCCGCCAGAATCCCAGGTCGAGAAACCGTGTGCTGCCGACGATCGTGGCGCCGGAGTCGCCGTCCGCGCTGGACGGGCCGGCTGGGTCGGCCGGGTCGGGGGGGATCCGACGGATGATCAGGGGGACGGCGAGGCCCAGCGCGCGGTCGGCCAGGGCGGTCGACACGTAGCGGCGCATCGCGGCGTCGGAGTCGGGTACCCAGGTGAGGGAGAACGAACGGCGGTCCGTGGACGCGGCGCGCAGCAGATCGCCGCTGTGCTCGGTGCGTAGCGGTTCAAGTCGGACGTGTCGTCCTGTCAGCACCGGCCGCGTCCACTCGCCGGACATGGTCGTCATGGTGCTGAGCATGGCAGCGTAGCCGGCGACTGTGGCGTAAGGGGCATCTGTCAGATGCGCGACGTGTCCGCCGTCAGGGGATTCGCAGGGCGTCGCGGATGATCGTGGCGACCTGGTCGATCTCGAGGAGGAAGCCGTCGTGCCCGTGGCGGGAGTGGATGCGGCGTAGCGGGACGCCGGTCAGCTCGGCGAGTTCCTGTTGCAGCCGGATCGGGTACAGCCGGTCCGAGTCGACGCCGGCGATCGTGAACGGCACGGGGCAGGTGGCCAGTGCGCTGGCGTGCCCGCCGCGTCCACGTCCGACGTCCTGGGTCATCATCGCCCGGGTGAGGGTGACGTAGCTGCCCGCGTCGAAGCGGCGGATCAGTCGGTCGGCGTGGTGATCCAGGTAGGAGGCGACTTCGAAGGCGCCGTCCGGTCGGACGCGGGCGCCGAACCGGGCCTCGAGCTCCGCCTCGCTGCGGTAGCTGACCTGGGCCATCCGCCGGGCCAGACCAAGCCCGCCCCGCGGCCCCTTCCCGTCCACCGGCCCCTTCCCGTCCGGTGGGAGGGGTGTGGTGGGGGAGAGGTGGTAGTCGCCGCCGTGCCAGCCGGGGTCGCCGGTGATCGCCTGGAGCTGGACCGCGTACAGGCCGATCTGTTCGGCGCTCGCCACCGCGCCGCAGGCCACCACGACGGCGCGGGCGACACGCCCGGGGTGGCGAACGGCCCATTCGAGCGCGCGCATCCCGCCCATGGAGCCGCCGACGACCGCGGACCAGCGTCGGATGCCCAGGGCGTCGGCGAGCGCGGCCTCGGCGTCGACCTGATCGCGGATCGTCACCTCGGGCCAGCGTGAGCCGTAGGGACGTCCGTCCGGTGCGGGACTGGCCGGACCGGTGCTGCCCTGGCAGCCGCCGAGCACGTTGGGCGCGACGACGAACAGGCGCTCGGTGTCCAGCGCTCGTCCGGGTCCGATCAACCCGTCCCACCAGCCGGGACCTGGATGGCCGGGTCCGGCCGGGCCCGCGGCGTGGCTGTCGCCGGTCAGCGCGTGCAGGACGAGCACGGCGTTGCTCGCCGTCGCGTCCAGCCGGCCCCAGGTCTCGTAGGCGATCCGGACCCGGGTCACATCCCCACCGCGCTCCAACCGCAACGGCTGTCCCAGCCGGGCGAAACGGCGCTCCCCGACCGGATCGACACCCTCCCGCCACCCCCCGAGGACCGCGTCGTCCGGCGCCGCCATGGAGGGTGCGCCGGGTGGGAGGGGCCAGGGCGGGGCCGCCCCGGCGGTGTGGGCCGGGGCGGCGCGGGCGTCCGGGTCAGGGCTTGGCGGCACGGAATCCGGCATCGAGATCGGCGAGGATGTCGTCGATGTTCTCGATGCCCACCGACAGGCGGATCAGGTCGCCGGTCACGCCGGTGGTGGCCTGCTCGGCCTCGGTGAGCTGCGAGTGGGTCGTCGTCGCCGGGTGGATGATCAGGGAGCGGACGTCGCCGACGTTGGCCAGATGGCTGAACAGCTCGACGCCGTCGACGAAGCGCCGTCCCGCGGCCGCGCCGCCGGCGATGCCGAACGACAGGACCGCCCCCGCACCACGCGGCAGCACCTGCCGTGCCCGGTCGTACCACCGGGACGAGGGCAGACCGGGATAGGCGACCCAGGTGACCTCGTCGCGGGCCTCGAGCCACTCGGCGACCCGCTGGGCGTTCGCGGTGTGCCGCTCGATCCGCAACGACAGCGTCTCCAGGCCCTGGAGCAGCAGGAACGCGTTGAACGGTGAGATCGCGGCGCCGATGTCGCGCAGCAGCTGCACCCGGGCCTTCGCGATGTACGAACCGTGGCCGAGCGCGTCCCAGTAGACCAGGCCGTGGTAGCTCGGATCCGGGGTGGTGAAGTTCGCGAACCGTCCGGATGCGCCGTAGTCGAACCGTCCGCCGTCGACGATCACACCGCCGATCGTGGTGCCGTGCCCGCCGATGAACTTCGTCGCCGAATGCACGACGATGTCCGCGCCGTGTTCCAACGGCCGGTACAGGTACGGCGTCGCCAGCGTGTTGTCGACCAGCAGCGGGACGCCATGGGTGTGGGCGACCTCGGCGATGCCGGCGGTGTCGAGCACGTCGCCGCGCGGATTGCCGATCGTCTCGCCGTAGAACGCCTTCGTGTTCGGCCGGACGGCGTCGCGCCACGCGCCCAGATCATCGGGATCGTCGACGAAACTGACCTCGATGCCCAGCTTGGGCAGCGTGTAGTGGAACAGGTTGTACGTTCCGCCGTACAGGCTCGAGGACGAGACGACGTGATCCCCCACCTCCGCCAGGTTCAGGATGGCCAGCGTCTGCGCGGCCTGACCGGACGCGGTCGCGAGCGCGCCGACGCCACCCTCGAGCGCGGCGACGCGCTGCTCGAACACGTCCTGGGTCGGGTTCATGATCCGGGTGTAGATGTTGCCCGGCTCGCCCAGGGCGAACAGGGCGGCCGCGTGCTCGGTGTCGCGAAAGACGTAGCTCGTCGTCTGGTAGATCGGCACCGCTCGGGCGCCGGTGGTCGGATCGGGCTGTGCGCCCGCGTGGATCTGCTGGGTCTCGAACGACCAGCCGTCGGAGCTCATCTGGTGACTCTCCCCGTGTCGTCAATCGGCGAACTCCTGCCCCCGTGGCAGGAATATGGCAGGAATCTGGTGCTGCGACGCGCCGCCACCGCGCCCACCTCGACCGCCCCGAAGGCGAGCGCCTCACGAGCGCCTGCCGTCGGAGCGCCGATGCCACCTGCCGGGTCCCGCACGACGAACGGCACACGACGGAGGTCGGACCGCCGACATCGACCTGGCAGGTGTCGCGCGACGGATGCCGCACGGCGCAGGTGCTGACGGTGGAGAGGTGGCGGCCTTCCATGTCGTTCGGCGCGTGCGTGCCGATCTCTCGGGCAACCCGCGTTGGTCGATCGTGGACCGGCTGGGGCGGTCCTGGTGATCGCCGCTGTTCAGGAGGCGCTGTGATGCGCTGCGTGGTGGCCCCGGCGACGCTGCTCCGTCGTGGCGGCGTGGGCGACCGGACAACCCGGGCAACATCGTGGGCCGACCGGCCACCGGTGCGGACGTCGCGCCTGTGACCTCACGGTTTCGACGCTAGCAGCGCCAGTCGCGTTTGTCTGCGTTCAGGGTGGCCGCCCGAAGCCCGCGTGTCACATCGCCGCAACATTCACCGACCTGCCGATCCGTTCGGTGCGTCGGTGGAAGGTGGAACGGGTCAGGCCGCCTCGTGTGGACCGTCGGCCATCCTCGCCACCACCCTGCCCAGCGACCACGGATCGCCCTGGCCGCGCCAGCCCTCTGATCCGGAAGGCCCGCCCGGGCCGTCCCCCGCGGACCGTGGCGCCTCGGTCCCTGTTCGTGGCCGCGGCTACCTGGCGTGACGGGCTTCCCGGGGGTCGTCGGTGTGCAGGGTGCACGCGGGTCGTCGTGGGGGTGTTCGTGTCCGATTTGCCCCCCACGGCGACCCGTGTAGGTGGATCTTGGGCGGGGGACTGGTTGCGGGGAGTGGTGATGGCGGGGGCTGGTTGCGGGGAGTGGCAGGCGAGGGGGGTGTGGTTCCGCGGAGTGAGCGGATGGCCAGAGGTGGTCCGTTGAGGCGGTACCGGGTCTAGTGGTCGGAGCTGGGGACGCCGGCGAGTTCGGAGTGCAGGCCGGCGCGGGTGGCCAGGTCGGTGGCCAGGGCGCGGGCCCGGGGCAGTACCGCCGCGATGTCGGTGGTGAGGATGCGGGCGTCGGCCACGATCCGTTCGCCGTCCACCCACACCCCGGCGATGTCACGGGGGCCGGCGCAGTACACGACGGCCTGGTAGGGGTCGTGCACGAAGGCCATGGACGGGCTCGCCTCGGCGAGCAGGACGAGGTCGGCGGCCTTGCCGACCTCGAGGCTGCCGACGGTGTCGGCCAGGCCCAGGGCCTGGGCGCCGCCGAGGGTCGCCATCCGCAGGACGGCGGGTGCGGAGAGGATGTCGGCCTGCTGGTGGTGCACCTTCTGCAGCAGCGCCGCGGCCTTGATGGTCTCGAGCATGTTCTGCGAGTCGTTACTGGCCGCGCCGTCGACGCCGAGACCGACCGGGACCCGCTCGCGCAGCAACCGGGGCACCTGGCAGACGCCGCTGGCCAGGATCATGTTGGACACCGGGCAGTGGGCGACGGCGACGTCGTGCCGGCGCAGCAGGGCGATGTCGGCGTCGGAGAGCCAGACGCAGTGGGCGGCGACGGTCTGGGCGTCGAGCAGGCCGAGGTCGGCCGCGAACTCGATGGAACTCGCCCGACGGCTGGTGCGCGACGCGGTGACCTCCTCGCGCACCTCGTGCAGGTGGACGTGCAGGCGGGGGACCTCGGCGAGCAGGGAGCGGGTCGCGTCGAGCAGGGCGTCGCTGCTGGCCGGGACGGTCGCGAGCCCGACCCGGAAGCGGGTGCGCCGGGAGCCGGCGGCGGCCTGCGCCAACGCCTCGTGCTCGGCGAGGATGCGCCTGAGGGGGCGATCACGTGGCAGGTCGGACGGCCCGAAGGAGACGTCACCACGCAGGCCGACCTCGTCCAGGGCGGTGACGACACCGGGGGTGATCGGGGTCGCCCCGGGCGCCGAGCAGAACATGTCGGCGGCGGTGGTCACCCCGGACAGGGCCAGTTCGGTGGCCTTGAGCAGGGTGCCCACGTACGCCATCTCACGGGTGAGGGCGTCCTCGATCGGCTCGACGACGTGGACGAACCACTCCCACAGGGTGTGTGTCTCGCCGATGCCGGTCACCAGCCCCTCGGAGAAGTGCCCGTGGCAGCTGACGAGACCGGGGATGAGGATGCCGCCACCGTCGCCGAGAACCGGCAGGTCCGCGAAGCGGGCCCGGACGTCGTCGTGGTCACCGACGGCGGCGATCCGCCCGTCGACGACCGCGACCGCCCCGTCCCGCACATGGCCCGGCGCACCCATCGTCAGCACATGACGTGCCCGCAGCACGAATCCCGTGCCCGAGGTCGTGGGGGAACCGGCGACGGTGGCGGAGTCAGTCACTTCAGTCCAATGCTCGTGTTCAGGTAGGTGTTGGTGAACAGGTTGGCGGGGGTCAGGCCGCTCCTGACCGGCTTCTTCTGCCCGGCGTAGATCGGGGTGAGGATCTGCAGCATGCGGGCCACCCGGGCCTGGTCCATGTCGCCGATGGTGGTGTTCGAGCCGTTGGAGACCAGGCTGCGGTCCTTCATCGCCTGGACGGCGTAGGCGGCGAGACCGGGGGAGTAGCTCCAGACCGAGGCCTTGTCGGCCTTGACCGCGTCGATGATCAGGTTGTTGGCCGTGGCGGGCTTGGCCATGAAGTCGACCTGCGAGGTCTGGACGATCGGCACGAGCTTGCGCAGGCAGGGGGCGAGCTTGCTCTCGTCCCCGCTGCGGATGGCCAGCGCCTGGCCGTACACCGGGTAGCCGGTGTCGTTGATGAGCTGGAGGTTGACGTCGTAGCTGTGCCCGTCGCCGAGTTCGTGCTGGTAGATGTAGGGCTCGGAGGTGGCGAAGCCGGCCTCGGCGACCTTGCCGTCGGCGGTGACCCACCGCGACGGCGAACCGTCGTAGCCGCCGTCGACCTGGCCCTGGCGCAGGATGCCGGCGCCGAGCAGGTACTGCATGTACGAGTCGGTCTCGTAGTAGAGGACCTTGGTGTCCGACTGCCCGATGTCCACCAGGGTGGTGAAGTTCGGGTAGACCTTCTTGTCCCACATGATCATCATGGGGCTCACGTCGAACGGCGCGAACACCGCCTTGGTGGGCTGGGAGGTCGAGTTCTGGATCGACTCGTCGGTCGACACGACGCCCAGGGTGATCGCCTTGTCGACATACATGTGCGCGCTGACCTGCTCGAAGCCGATCGCCGGCCCGCCGAAGCGGACCTCGAGGTCGACGCCGGTGTCCTTGCCGCCGGACACCAGCGATCCGGTGATGCGCTTCTTGGCGGTGTCGATCCTGCGGTCCGGCCCGAGCAGGTTGTAGAGGTAGCCGTACTCGGACTCCGCGAACCAGTCGGTCTGCACCACGACCGTGGCCGGGCAGTCGCCGCGCAGGTCAAGCGCGCTGCCGGACACGGCGGCCGGGGCGGTGGACGCCCCCGACGAGGAGGAGTCGCTGCCCGCGGTGTTCCCGCTGCATGACGCCACGGTGAGAGCCAGCGCCGCGGTGGCGGCGACAATGCCACCCCGCTTCAGTCGTCCCATTTCGCTCCTAGTTCTGGAGGGTTCTCGGGGAACCCTCGGGGTGACACGTTTCCGCTCACGACCGGCCCGCCACCAGGGCGAGGTGGCGGGATCGCCGCGGCCGCCGCGGAGTCAGGGGGTCTCGGCGCCGTACCAGCGGCCGGTGACCAGTCGGCTCAGCCAGCCGAAGAACACGAACACGACCAGTCCCAGCAGGGACGCGAGAATGACCGCACCGAACAGCTGCTGGGACAGCAGCCGGGCCCGGTAGAGATCGATCAGCACGCCGATGCCGGGATCGCCCTGTTTGAAGAAGAAGTCGCCGACGACGGCGCCGACCACCGACAGTCCGGCCGAGACCTGGAACCCGGCGAAGGTCGCCGGCATCGCGGCGGGCAGCTGCAGCGAGACCAGTCGCCGCCAGCGGGAGATCCGGTGCAGCCGGAACAGGTCGAGCATGTCCTGATCCACCGACCGCAGGCCGAAGAAGGTACTGCTGATCACCGGGAACAGGGCGATGAGGACGCACACGACGACCCGGCTGGAGAACCCGTAGTCGAACCAGAATCCGATCAGCGGCACCAGCGCCAGCGTGGGGATCGTCTGCAGGATGACCGCGTAGGGGTAGACCGACTTCTCCACCCAGCGGGCCTGGCTCATGGCGATGGCGATGCTCATCCCGAGCACGATCGAGATGCCGAGCCCGATCAGCGCCACCGACGTCGACAGCCACAGCCCGCGCAGCAGCTGCGTCAGGTTGTCGCGGTCGAGGAAGGCCACCCGGACCACCGAGTCGGGGCTTGGTAGCAGGAACCGGCGGTCCCGGTCGAGCAGGACCAGGCTCACGAAGTACCAGACGCCCAGGATGATCGCGAACAGGACCAGCGGCGCCAGCCGGTCACGCCAGGTGGCCCGGGCCCGCCCGGTCCGCATCACCGCGGCGACCCGGCCGGCCCGCTGGACGAACCCGGTGGTGCTCACACCTGGTCTCCGCCCTCGCGCAGCCGCCGCGACACCGTGGCCACCAGCTGCGTGAACGCCGGGTCGAACCGCAGGTCGGCCGAGCGCGACGGGCCGAACGGCACCGCGAACTCGGCGACCACCCGACCCGGACGTGGCGACATCACCAGAATCCGGGTCGACAGGTACACGGCCTCGGCCACCGAGTGCGTCACGAAGATCGCCGCGCGGAACCGGCGCTGGGCGAACAACGCCAGCAGCTCGTCACCAAGCCGTTCCCGGGAGATCTCGTCGAGAGCGCCGAACGGCTCGTCCAGCAGGAACAGGTCCGGCGACAGGGTGAGCGAGCGGGCCAGCGACACCCGCATCCGCATCCCACCCGACAGGGAGCGCGGCCGGTGCCGTTCGAATCCGCGCAGGCCCACCAGATCGATCAGATCGCTGGCCCGGGGCAGGTACTCGGCCTTGGGCAGGCCGGTGAGCTGGGCCAGCATCTCCACGTTGCGGCGCACGCTGCGCCAGGGCAGCAGGGTCGCATCCTGGAAGACGTAGCCGGTGCGGTCGGCGGTGGTGCGCACCGTCCCGGCGGACGGCGCGGTCAGGCCCGAGGCCAGCCGCAGCAGCGTGCTCTTGCCGCAGCCCGACGCGCCGACCACGCCGACGAACTCGCCGTCGCGCACCGTGAGATCGACGGGTTCCAACGCCCGGGTGCCATCGGGATAGCGCTTGGCCGCCTGCTCGAAGCGGACCAGGGTGGACGCCTCGGTCGCCACCGTCGCCGTCATCGGGCCGCCGCCGTGGCACCGGTGGTCCCGGCCGCGTCGGTCGGGCTGGTCGTACCGGCGGTGCCGGGGACTGGCCAGCGCACCGTGGTCGTGGCCAGATCGCGGGGGTAGACCGGTGCGAACGAGCCGTCGGTGTTCTGCTCGATGACCGTGGACGCCAGCGTGTTCTGATGGGTGCCGTCGAAACGCACACCGTTCCACGGCATGATCGTCTGGTTTCCCGGCAGGTCGACCGCGACGAGCGCGGATCGCACCAGCTCGTGGTCGGTGCTGCCGGCGTCGTTGATCGCCTGGGCGAGGACGGTGACCGCGGTGAAGGCGTTGGCGGCCTCGGCGGACATCGCGGCGCCGAAGTCACGCTGGTAGCGCTCGGCGACCGCCGCGGCCAGCGGGTTGGCCCGCGCGATCGGAAGCGACCAGGAGGCCTGGCGGCTGACCCGGTCGGCGAAGCCGGGCAGCGCGGCGAGCCGTGCCGTCTGCGCGGCCGGCCCGTACCCGACGAGCGCGGGGGGTACGTAGCCGACAGCGCTGAACGCCTGCGCGAGATGTTCGCCGTGGTCGCCGTCCACCGTCGCGAGGACGATGTCGGGCGTGGCGTCGCGGACCGCGGTGACCGCGGCCGCCGGGTTCGGATCTCCCGGCTCGTAGGACACGCTGGCCGCCAGCGGGTAGCCGGCCTCCTCGGCGAACTCGGTCACCGTCGAGCGAAGGTCGTTGCCGGTCGCGTCGTTGCTGTACAACAGCGCGATCCGGCGGCGCTCCTGGCCCACCTGTTCGGCGTTGCGCAGCAACGACAGGAAGCCGCCGCCGAAGTCCGCGGCATCAGGAGCAGTACGGAAGAACCAGTTCAGTCCGCGCTCGGTGAGCGCAGTCAGCGGGGCGTCACCGCTGACGAAGGGGGTTTGCAGGCGTTCGGCTCGCTGACTCGCGTCGAGCGTGGAGTCGGCGTCAAAGGCGCCGACGATGCCCACCACCTGCTTGTCGCCGACGAGGGTCGATGTTTCGTCGGCCGCACGCTGACGATCGTTCTTGGTGTCCAACGTCACAATGGAGAGGCGGGCTCGTCCGGTCGGTCCCCAGATTCGTCCGTCCGCGTACGTGAACCCGGCCGTGCCCGTGTTGATGAGCCGGGTGGCCAGCTCCGCTCCGCGTTGCGCATCGCGGCCCGTGGCTGGATCGTTGCCCGTCAGTGGGGCGATCAGGCCGATCTTGACCTCTCCCGAGACATTCGGCTGTTCCGCATCTCCGTCACCACTACAGGACGCGAGCAGAGCACCACAGAGCAGCGCAACTACTGGTACGCATGCTCTTCGAAAACCGTGGATCATCACGCTCCCCGTCCCCTGGTCCACGCTGGCCAAAGCTACAGTGACGTGCGACGACACTAGTGGTTTCGGCGGGGCTACCGGCAGGGGGCTCGGGTCCGACACAGACGATTGAAACGTGGTTCGTCAAGTGCCCCCGGTGCGGACGGCGGCGTACACGCAAATAGCCTTTCGGCCGGGAAGTCGCAGTGCGCAACGTCACGGCCGGTTCCAGGCGGAGGACCCTTGCCGGTCGGGTGTCGGCAGGGGGCGACGTACGAGAGGCGAAGAGGAACGAGGCACGTGAGCGAGCCGGGAACAGCGCAAGCGGGAACGGACACGCGGGTGGATGCCTCCCGCGAGCTCGGCCGCCCGCCGGTCGTGCGGGAATCCACCGACGGTGCCGAGGCTTCCGCGCGCCGCGCCGCGCCGACGCCGGTGGGCGCGGCCGTCCCGGCGGGCCGGGCCGTTCGCCTGGCCGACGCCGTCGGCGAGCCCGTGGCCGCCAGCGTCACGGCCGCCTCGGCGGACCCGCCCACCGAGGCGGCCACGGCGACCGGCCCGCTGCGTACCGGGCGGCACACCCATCGCGAGGTCAGGGTGGGGCGAGGCTCACGCCGCCGGTTCGCGCTGCGTGACCTGCCCGTCCACGGCAAGCTGTTCGCCGCGCTCGCCGTGCCCACGGCGGCCTTCCTCGCCCTGGCGTTGCTCTCCGCCGCCACCTGGCTGTCCAGCGCGGCCAGCTATGGACGCGGAGTGACCGCGGCGAAGCTGGGACGGCAGGTGGTCGCCACCGTCCACGAACTGCAGATCGAGCGCGACCTCGCGGTCGGGTTCATCAGTGCCGGGCGAGGGGCCGACCCGGCGACGTCCCTGACCACCCGCCTCGATGGCGAGCAACGCGTCGTGGACACCGCGGTCGGCGCGCTGCGCGGATCGCTGCGCTCCTCCCGGGACGATCTCGGTGAGTCCGGCGACCGTCTGGTGGACGGACTGCAGAGCCGGCTGGACGGACTGGCGGCGCTACGCCGCTCCGTGCGGGCCGGCGGGCTGCCCACGGACGCGATCTTCAACCAGTACTCGGGCACGATCGCCGCACTGGTCGCGCTCGACGCGCAGATCGGGCAGGGTCGTGACGACGTCGACCTGCAGTACTCGGTCGCCGTCCTGAACAGCCTGACCACGCTGAAGGAGACCGAATCCCAGATTCGTGGTCAGCTGTTCGCCACCGCGTTCGCACATCGCTTTGCCTTCGGTGACTCCGATCGGTTCTCCGGTCTGCTCGCGCAGGAACAGGCCGCGCAGGACGCCTTCCGCGCCACCGCCCGGGTCAGCGACCGGGCCCGCTTCGACCAGGTGGTCAATGGGCAGGCGGTGCTGACGGTCAAGCGCATCGCACAACGCGCGGTCCAACGGCAGCGACTGAGCGATCTGGATATCGACCCGGAGCAGTGGTTCGCGGCCAGCACCACCTACATCGAACTTCTGCGCACGGTCGAGTCCACGTTGCTGGACAACGTCACCGGCTCCGCGGAGGATCTGCGCTCGCAGGCCTGGGAACGCACCGGACTGATCGGCGCCTTCATTCTGGTCATCACCATCGGCGCGGTCATCTGGACACTGGCGATCGCACGGACGATGACGGTCCCGCTTCGCCGCCTGCGTACCGGCGCGCTCGAGGCCGCGCAGGTGCGGTTGCCGGCACTCATCGAGGAACTGCGCAGTTCCGACTCCGAACATGTCGAGACGGTGATCCGACCGATCGGCATCGATTCACGCGACGAGATCGGTGAGGTCGCCCGCACGGTCGACCATCTCCAGCGTGAGGCGGTGCGGCTGGCAACGGAACAGGCCGGACTGCGACGCAATGTGAACACTCTGTTCCTGAGTCTTTCCCGGCGTAGTCAGAGTCTGATCGAACGCCAGATCGCGCTGATCGACCGGCTGGAAGCCGCCGAGGAGAACCCGGCCCAGTTGGAGAACCTGTTCCGCCTGGACCATCTGGCGACACGGATGCGGCGTAACAGCGAGAACCTGCTGGTGCTCGCCGGCACGGGGCCTGGCCGGCGCCGGTCGGGTCCGGTGCCCCTCGGCGACGTGCTCCAGGCCGCCCTCGGCGAGATCGAGCAGTACGAACGGGTGCAGATCGTCGAGGTGGCGGACGTGCGCCTGGCCGCCGACGCGGTGAACCACGTCGTGCACCTGGTGGCCGAACTGCTCGAGAACGCCGCCCAGTTCTCCCCGCCGTACCTCCCGGTGGACCTCGCGGCCACCACGCTGGGCGACGGCGCGGTGCTGGTGGCCATCGACGACAGCGGTCTGGGCATGTCCGATCGGGAGCTCGGGCTGGCCAACCAGCGGCTCGCCCAGCCCCCGCTGTTCGACTTCTCCATCGCGCAGCGCCTGGGCCTGTTCGTCGTCGCCCGCCTGGCCGACCGCCACGGCATCAAGGTGCGGCTGGCCCACTCGCACGACGGTGGGGTGCGGGCCACGGCCCTGCTGCCCGCCGCACTGCTGGCCCCAGCCCCGACCCCCGTGACGAGCCCCCGCGAGATCACGGCGGGCGGGCTCGAACCGGCTTTCACCGACCTGCCGCTGCCGAGGATGTCGGCGGGACCGGACCCGGACGCCGATCAGACGATCACCCGGCCGGTCGACCTCGTCGCACCACCGGCCGCGGACCCGGTCACCACCCGGGCCGTGCCCACGGGCCATCCCGATCTGCCCGTTCGCACGCCGCTGCCCGTCCGCACCGGTGTGCCCGCCGGCGCCGAGCCGCCCGTCGGTACCGAGCCGCCCGTGGCCCTGGCGTCACCGCCGGCACCCGAACTGCCGGCGATCGCCGACGCGGTGGCGGCGTTGCGGCAGCGGCGCGTCGAGGCACTCCAGGAGACCGAGGCACAGGAGACAGAGGCACAGGAGACCGAGCGCACACCGGCCGCCGCCCCCGCGGCCCCGGTGGCGGCCGTCACCTCGGCTCCGGTCGCCACGCCGGCTCCGGCCGCGGCTGCGGCTTCGGCTGCGACCGGCCGGCTGGCGGATCTGGTTCGGACCGCGGCGCAGGAGGCGATTCCGGTCGCGTTCTCGGCGGCGCCGTTCGACTGGTTCACCCGGGACGAGCAGGACGGCGAACCGGCCGGGCAGGTGGCCATCGCGACCCGTGTGACGTACGACGCAGCCGCGGCTGCGGCTGAGCGGACGGTGGGGGCAGGCGGCGGCGGGGTACCCTTCGGGGACGATGATGTCGCTGGTCCCGAACCCCGGTGGGCCGCCGATCTACCAGTTCCTGGCATGCCGACCAGCACGTCGCCGGGTGGTGGCGGGCAGGCCGCGTCCGCCGGTTCCGTGTCGGGGTGGCCCTCGGCTGAGCCCGGTCCGGCTGAGCCGCGGCGGGTCACGTCGTCCGGTCTGCCCAGGCGCACGCCCAGCGCGCAGCCGTTTCCCGGCGACCTGCCCTCCGCCGTTCCCGCCGCGCGCCCCGGCGACGGGCCGGTGCAGAACCCGTTCTTCGGGACGGTACAGCTGCCGTCATCCTCGGCCCAGACCCCACAGGCGCCAGCACCAGACTGGATCCGCGGCCGGTTGAGCCGCCTGTACGAGGGAGTCCAGCACGCCCGCGACGGCCAGCAGGCCGACGCCGAGGACTCCGACGCGGCCAGATCCGCCGCTGCGGGTGGCGACTTCTCCGGTGCCGAGACCGGCGGTGTCGTGTTTCCCCCCGGCTCGCCGTGACCACCCACCCGCCATCGCTGCCTGGAGGACGGTCGTGACCCATCCGGATCCCGAGAACCCCTCGCTTGACTGGCTTATCAACAACTTCGTCGACTTCGTGCCGGGTGTGGCCAACGCGATCCTGGCCTCCTCCGACGGGCATCTGCTCGCCGTGTGCGGCGGTTTCCCGCGGGAACGGGCCGTGCAGCTCGGCTCGATCGCGTCCGGCCTGTTCAGTCTGACCGCAGCCGCGGCGGAGTTCGCCGACGGCGGTGAGGTGACCCAGACGGTCGTCGAGATGGTGCAGGGGTCACTGCTGCTGATGGCGGTGGGGGAGGGTTCGTGTCTGGCGGTGCTCGCGAGCAACACCTGTGACATCGGCCTGGTGGGGTACGAGATGACGGTGCTCGTCGCGCGTACCCGGGAGGCGCTGACGCCGGCTCGGCGTACCGATGCACGCGAGAGCGTGTGAGACATGATCCCGCCAGCGGTGTCGCTCGCCGCTGGCGGGCGGACGACCGGGTGAACGGGGACGCGATGGAACCGTCGGGCGAACTCGTCCGGCCGTACGCGGCGACCCGTGGCCGGGCCCGGCCCTCACGTCTGCTGGCCCTCGAGGCCATGGTCACGACCACGTCGTTCGGTCTGGCCCGGCTGCCCGCGCTGCTGCTGGAACAGCGCTCCATCGTGTCGATGTGCGAACATCCGCAGTCAGTGATCGAGATCGCGGCGGGGTTGCGCCTGCCGGTGGGCGTGGTGCGGGTGCTCGTCGCGGACGCCGCGGCCGAGCGCCTGGTGGACGTGTCCCAGCTGACCCTCAACAACGGTGCGCCCGGCCTGGATCTGCTGGGCCGGGTCCTGTCCAGCCTGCGACGCCTCTGACCCGCCAGCACCGTCCGACCGCCAGCACCGTCCGACCGCCAGCACCGTCCGAGCTACGAGAACCATCAGAGCTGGCTGATCAGCCAGGCGGCGCCGATCGGCCGGTCGGATGGACAGCCCGCCCCGATCGGGTGACGCTACGTGAGGTCTCTGCTCGTACCCGTGGTGTCGAACGGCAGGTGGTCATGCTCAGAACCCTGGTCCCACACCTGCTGCGGACCGCGCCGGTGCGCCTCGCGCTGACCCATGGCCCGCTCTCGTCCGCCGTGGTCGACCGGTTCGTGGCGGGTGGCACCGAGCAGGACGCGGTGGCCGCGGTCGTCCGACTGGCCGGCGGGGGACTGCGGGCCTCGGTGGATCTGCTGGGCGAGGGGGTGCTGGGCGCGCAGGACGCCCACGGCACCGTCGAGGCGTACCTGCGCCTGCTCGCGGTCGCAGACCAGCACGGGGTGGCCGCCGGCCTGGACGTCTCGGTGAAGCTGTCGGCGCTCGGCCAGGCCGTGCCCCGCGACGGGCAGGCGATGTCCGCCGCGAACGCCGCGCTCATCGCCGAACGGGCCCGGTCCCTGGGGGCGACGATCACCCTGGACATGGAGGACCACACCACCACCGACGCGACCCTGGCCACCCTGGTGCAGCTGCGCCGCGACTTCCCGACGGTCGGCGCCGTCGTGCAGGCCCAGCTGCGCCGCACCGAGGCCGACTGCCGCGACCTGGCCCGGGCCGGCTCCCGCGTGCGGCTGTGCAAGGGCGCCTACCTCGAACCCGCCTCGCCTGCTCACCAGGGGCGCCGCGCGGTGTCCGCGTCCTACGCCCGCTGCCTGGGCATCCTGATGGCCGGCCCGGGCTATCCGATGATCGCCACGCACGATCCCGAGCTGCTCGAGCTGACCGGAAGGCTGGTGCGCCATCTGGACCGCCCGGCGGCCAGCTACGAGTACCAGCTGCTGTTCGGGGTGCGTCCCGCCGAACAGCGTCGGCTGGCCGCGGCCGGCGCCACTGTGCGGGTGTACCTGCCGTACGGGCCGGACTGCGTGCCGTACCTGTCCCGCCGCGTGGTCGAGAAACCGGCGAACCTGCTGCTGGCCCTGCACGCCGCGAGTGACCGAGCAGCCCGATGAGCACGTCCACCGGAGCGGCCCCGACCGGACCAGCGCTGACCGGACCAGCGCTGACCGGACCCGTCTCGGCTGGGATGGTTCCCGCGGTGCCGGTGTCCGGCAACGAACCCGTCCGCTCGTATCCGGCCGGCTCGGCGGCGCGGGCGCGGTTGCGACAGGAACTGGAGCGGTTGCGCGCCACGCCACTGGAGCTGACGAACACGATCGCGGGCCGCCCCCGGCCCGGGGGTGGTGAGCGCCGGGACGTCGTCATCCCGCACGAGCACCGGCAGGTGCTCGCCACCCTGCGGGAAAGCACCCATGCCGACGCGGCGGCGGCCGTCGCCGCCGCGAAGGCCGCCGCACCGGCCTGGCGCGACTGTGATCTCACCGACCGGGCCGCGGTGTTCCTGCGGGCGGCGCAGGCCCTGGCCGGCCCGTGGCGGGACACCATCAACGCGGCGACGATGCTCGGCCAGGGCAAGACCCACCACCAGGCCGAGATCGACGCCGCCTGCGAACTGATCGACTTCTGGCGCTTCAACGTCGCCTTCGCCGCCCGACTCGCCGCCGAGCAGCCACACAGCGTCACCGGGGAGTGGAACCGTCTCGATCTGCGTCCGCTGGAGGGCTTCGTCTACGCGGTCACCCCGTTCAACTTCACCTCGATCGCGGGCAACCTGCCGACCGCGCCGGCCCTGATGGGCAACACCGTCGTGTGGAAGCCGGCGCCGACGCAGGCGTTCGCCGCCCACCTGCTCATGCGTCTGCTGGAGGCCGCGGGCCTCCCGCCCGGTGTGATCAACCTGGTGGGAGGGTCCGGCGGTCCGGTCACCGAGGTGGTGTGCGCCGATCCCGACCTCGCCGGCGTGCACTTCACCGGTTCCACGGCGGTGTTCGGCCGGCTGTGGCAGAGCGTCGCCGGCAACCTCGAGCGCTACCGCGGCTATCCCCGGCTGGTGGGGGAGACCGGCGGCAAGGACTTCGTCGTCGCCCATCCCAGTGCGGACGTCGCCACCGTGCGTGACGCGCTGGTCCGCGGCGCGTTCGAGTACAGCGGCCAGAAATGCTCGGCGGCCTCCCGGGCCTACCTGCCGGCAAGCCTGTGGCGCCGTCTCGGCGCCGATCTCGCCGCCGCCACCGAGGCCCTGACGGTCGGTGACATCGGCGAGTTCGACCACTTCACCGGCGCCGTCATCGACGCCCGGGCGTACACGCGGCTCGCCGCCGCCTGCGCCCGCGCCCGCGCCGACACGACCGTGACGGTGCTGGCGGGCGCCCGCTGCGACGACAGCGTCGGCTGGTTCGTCCGTCCGACGCTGCTGCTCGGGGCGGACCCGGGACGGGAGTGGTTCACCGAGGAGCTGTTCGGCCCGGTCCTGTCCGTGTACGTCTACCCCGACGACCGGTCCGACGCCTGGTCGGACGTCCTGGCCCTCGTCGACCGGACCAGCGCCTACGCGCTGACCGGCGCGGTCCTTGGCACCGACCGGGCGGCGCTGGCACAGGCGCAGCACAGCCTGCGCTTCTGCGCCGGCAACCTCACCGTCAACGACGCGCCCACCGGCGCGGTCGTCGGCCGCCAGCCGTTCGGTGGTACCCGCCGTTCCGGCACGAACGACAAGGCCGGTTCGGCCCAGAACCTGCTGCGCTGGGTGGCCCCCCGGATCATCAAGGAGAACCTGAACGCAGCAGTGGGCGATCCGAGGCGGTTGGAGCCGAACGTGGGAGAAAACACGCATCACCACCACGATGGCATCCACGGACTCTAAACTTGCGCCATCCGGTCATCCCCCAGCCCTGGAGTTGCCATGTCGGCTGCCGAGCAGGCGCGTCATGTCCTGACTTTCTGCGGGAAGTGCAGCTGCGGCTGTCCCGAGCTGTTCGTGGACCACGACGCCGTCCCCGAGCGCCGCATCGTGATCACCGATGACTTCGGTCAGCGGATCCAGATGAGCGTCGAGCAGCTACAGGTCATCGTCGACGAGGCCCGTTCCGGGCAGATCACCACGCTCGTGGACGCGGAACTCGCCCTCGGCGTGCACTGACATGGCGGGTGGCACTGACATGGCGGGTGGCACTGGCATGGCGGGTGGCACCGTGTGGTCGGGCCGCGCGTCCACGCGCCGGTGAATCACGACCATCTGACGCGTTCCGCCACCGGGCTGCCCACCTCCGTCGCGGTTCTCGCGGCGGTGCTGGCCGGGATCGTCGGGCTGTACCACGCCGCTCGTCTGCTCGGCCCGGTCGCCGGTCGCGTGGTCGGGGGGCGTCCACGGTTCGTCCCGGCGGAGACCGGGCACACGATCGTCGCCGTCGGCATGGTCGTCATGTTCGTCGGCCCAGCCGGCTGGTGGCGTTCCCCCGCCTTCGCGCTGGGATTCGCCGGGCTCGCCCTGGTCTTTCTCACCCTGGTGGTGACCGGGCCGGCGTGTTGTGAACCCGCCCGCTGGTCGTGCTGCTCGATGCTGGTCGTGGAGTCGTTGGCCATGGCGTGTATGGCCCGGGCGGGGCAGTGGCCGATGGCGGAGTTCGGCATGGCCGGTGACCTCTCCGGCTGGTTCATCGTCGTGTTCGCCGTCTCCGCGGCCTCCGCGCTCGTCGGATCGCTGCCGCGCCGGGCCTGGGCGTGGATGCGGGCCCGGCCGCTGAGCGCGGGACCGGTCCTGCCCGCCGCGGTGCCGATCACGCCCGCGGCGAGCCGGCTGGTGATGGCCGCCGCGATGCTTGTCATGCTGGTCTGATGCTTCCCTCGGGGCATGGCGGCCCGGGCCCGGCACCGGACGCGCCCTTCGCCCTCGAACCGGGCGAGCGGATGCTGCGGGTCCGCCTCGAGGGCGGGCGGGTCCACGCCAAGCAGGGCTCGATGGTCGCCTACCGCGGCCGCGTCGAGTTCGCCTACCACGGAGGCGGTGTCGGTGGATTCCTGCGGCGGGCCGTCACCGGCGAAGGTCAGGACCTGATGAAGGCGACCGGCCAGGGCACCGTCTGGTTCGCCGACGCCGGCCACCACATCACGATCCTCACCCTCGACCAGGACAGCCTCACCATCAACGGTCGCAACCTGCTCGCCCTCGAGTCGAGCCTGCGGTACAAGGCGACGACCACCTCCGGCGGGCTCGGCGCCATGGTCGCCGGCGGCCTGTTCAACACCGAGATCTCGGGCACCGGTGGGGTGGCGGTGCTGTGCGTGGGTTCACCGCTGGTGCTGCCCACCGACGAGCCGGTGTGCGTCGACCGCGACGCCGCCGTGGCGTGGTCCGCCGGGGTGCGTACCCGGGTCGTCTCGACGTTTCGGATCGGCAACCTCGTCGGGCGCCGATCCGGAGAACTCGCGCAGATCGAGTACTCCGGCCGCGGCGGTTTCGTCGTCGTCCAGTGCGGCGAGACTCCCGTGGTGGAACCCGCCGCCGAGAGGCACTGACGAGCGCCGCCCCCGTGCCGACCTCGCTGGACCAGCATCTGTGGGACGAGCTGTGCGCCGCGCTCGCCGCGCAGGGCCTGCCCGTCCCCGTCGACGCCGGACCGTCCCCGGCCGCGGCGGTGGTCTCGCCGTCATGGGCGTCGGTGTCGGCCTGGGCGGACAGCGGACTGATGTGGCTCACCGGCTTCCCGCAGGCGCCACCGACACTCCCGGACGGTCCGGTGCTCGGCCGGGCCGAGGCCGCCGCGCGCCTGTTCACCGCCCTGTCGGCACGGCTGGGCCGCACGGTGCGACCCGATGTCGCGGTGCTGCTCGGGGGTCGGGCGGCGTTGCTGGGTCTGACCCGGGGAGGAACCCGCTCGGCCGGCGGCAGCTGCCGTCTGCTGCCCGCCGCGGACGGCTGGCTCGCGGTGAACCTCGCCCGCCCCCACGACGAGGACGCCGTCGTCGCCCTCCTCGGCGCCCTCGGCGCCCTCGACGACCCGGCCATTCCGGTCTCCTCCACCGACCCGGCCGTCCGCACCGGTTCGGATGCCTCCGAGGTGGGTGCGCGAACCTGGTCGCCGCTGGGCGCCGCGGTGGCCACCCGTCCCACGCGGGAGGTGGTCGAGCTCGCCCGCCTGCTGGCGATGCCGGTCGCGGCGCTCGAGGTGTCCCGCCGCCCAGCGCCCATCCGAAGCCTGCCCCGACGCCTGGCCCGCACGCCGGGCGGCAGCCACCCCCCGCCCGGGCCAGTGGACCGGGCCGGCGGTGGCCCGATCGGGGGGCGCGTGGTCGTCGACCTGTCGTCGATGTGGGCCGGACCGCTGTGCGCGCACCTGCTGGGCCGGATGGGCCTACGGGTGATCAAGGTGGAGAGTGTGCGCCGGCTCGACGGTGCCCGCCGGGGCAACGCCGACTTCTACGACTGGATGCACGCCGGCCACGAAAGCGTCGTCCTCGACTTCGCCACCCCGGACGGCCGGGCCACCCTGCGCCGTCTGCTCGCCCACGCCGATGTCGTCCTCGAGTCCTCGCGGCCCCGTGCCCTCGCCCACCTGGGAATCGACCCGGACGCGCTGCTGGCGGCCCGTCCGGGTCAGGTGTGGGCGAGTATCACCGCCCATGGACGCACCGGCGCCGCCAGCGACTCCGCTCCCGATCCGGTGGCCTTCGGTGACGATGCCGCCGTCGCCGGCGGACTCGTCGCCTGGCACACCCACACCCACACCCCCAGCCCCACCCCGGTCTTCTGCGCGGACGCCATCGCCGACCCCCTGACCGGCCTGTTCGCGGCGGTGGCCGTCGCCGCCGCCCTGCGCTGCGGCGGTGGCCAGCTGCTGGACATAGCCATGCGTGACGTGGCCGCCTGGACCGCCGCCCCCCTGCCCCGCATCCCACCAGCACCCACGGCCACCGCCGACCCCGCACACATCGCCCCACCCGTGGGCGCCATGGCAGCAGCCGTCCGGATGACCGGTAGCGATCAGCACGGGTGGACGGCGCACCTCGACGGGCACTCCCGTCCGGTCGCGCCCCCCGCCCCGCCCTGGCCGGCCGGGGACACCCCACCCTGGCCACAGGCGGCCGAGCCCGGTGCGCACACCCGCACGGTGCTGGCCGACCTGCCACCCGCCTGACCGCCCACCCGCCTGAGCACGCCAGCCGATGGAGCGCCTTCGTGGATCAGGAGCGCCGACCGTGCAGCCGCGATGATCGACGCGGCCCGAGGGCGTGCTACTGGGAGGTCGGCGCCGGGGTGTGCTGGCTGGGCGGGGTGAGGATCCCGAGTTCGGTGGGATCGTCGTTACCGATGGCCCGTCCGGCGGGCTGGGGTGCCGCGCGCAGGGCGACACCGCTGCTCATCGGGTCGTCCGACGAGGGCCCCTCGCCGGTCCCCGACGGCGGCTCGGATGCCGATGGCTCGGAGGTCAGCGGCTCGGAGGTCAGCGGCTCGGACGTCGGTGGTTCGCAGGCCGGGGCGTCGACGGTCGTGCGCGGTTCGATGTGGGTGATGGCCTCGAAGAAGGCGTCCTCGAGCGGAGTCTCGGGTGAGGAGGCGGAGCCGACAGCCGCGGAGCCGCTGGGTCCGGCCGCGGGCGGTGGCGGGTGCGGCGCGGGCAGGGAGAAGTCCGGCCGGGTCGGGGTGGGTGCGGCGGGGGAGGGGGGACGCGGGTCCAGTTGCCAGACGGCGACGGCGAGGCCGACCAGCCACAGGCTCCACAGCAGCTGTCCGACCACCCGGCCGGTCACCGCCGGATGGATGCCGAAGGGGAGAAGGACGCCGCCGAGGACACCCGCCGAGGCCACCGCGCCCCAGATGCCGAGTCCGACCAGGGCGGCGCGGGGGCGGCGGGCGTCGGTGGGCAGCCGTCCCAGCAGCTTCGAGCGCAGCACCCGGAGCACGAGTGACACCGACCAGCAGGCGGTCAGCGCACAGGCGACGACCTCGCCGATCATGATCGCGAACAGGGTGCGGGCGGCGTCGAAGACGACCGTCGCCTGATCGGACAGGGCCGGTGGCGTCGAGCGGCCAAAAAGAGCGGGGACGACGAACAGCCAGAACAGCAGGCCCACCAGTTGGGCGGCGCTGGCCGCGGTGGCCAGCACGATCGGCAGGGGCCGGTGCGAGCCGCCGGGCAGCAACCGGACGATGCCCACCGTGATCGGCACCAGCAGGGCCGCGCCCACCACCGCCAGGACGAGCCCGGCGACGACGGCGAACCAGTGCTGCTGGACGGCGGCCAGGGTGGCCGTGCCGGACACGGTGAGGACCTCCGGGTAGCCCGCGGCCCGGCGCAGCACCGTCAGGCCGCCGGCGCCGCACACGGCGCTGACCAGCAACAACGCGGCGGTGGTGCGCCGTCCGATGAACATCGACGCCGCACCTCCCGGAAGGCCAGTTTGGTGGCTGAGTCATCACGTAGGGTAATCGACCGGGGCTGGAGTGGCGCGGTCCGCGGCTGGGGCGCGGGTGGTCTGCCCTGAGGCTCCCGGTCCGAGCGCGCGGGCGACCCTACCCGTAGGTGCCGGCCGCGTCGGCCTGGACCCGCCTGTCGTACACATGATTTCCCACACGCTTCGTCTGGATCGGCGTACGGGTGGGCATGACGTCGCCACGGCAATTCCTGCCGGCGACCGACCCGAAGGTAGATGGCAAATGTGGGAGTCCGAAGGTGCCCGATCCCGAGGCTATTGCGGCCTGTTGTCGGTTCGTGTGGCCACCTCTGGGTAGGCTCCCCTAACTTTGGTCAAGCTTACCTTGTGAAGGGCTCTGCTGGCGCCTGTGGAGTCATCTCGGCCCGGCGTGCTGCGAATTCCTTATCCATGTGATTTGCTGATGTCGACAGGGGCGTGTGCCCGCTGCGCTCCCTCGGTCTGTATCGCTGTCGTCGCAGATCGTTGGGGATGCGTGCGGGGCGCGCCACGTCCGTGCGAGCTGGTCCCCATCGTGACGATGCGGGCCGGTCGCCCGGTCGAAACGGTGGGCGGAAGGATGTGGAACTAATGGCGACCCGTGGGGACGCTGAAATTATCGAAGTACTGAACAGCGTGCTGACGAACGAGCTGACGACGATCAACCAGTACTTCCTGCACAGCCGGATGCAGCGTAACTGGGGCTACCGTCGGATCTCGGAGCACTATTATCACGAATCCATCGACGAGATGAAGCATGCCGACCGTCTCATCGAGCGTGTCCTTTATCTCGGTGGTCTGCCGAACCTGCAGCGGCTGCACACCCTGCGTATCGGGGAGACCGTGCCCGAGCAGCTCGAGATCGACCGCAGCGGCGAGTTCGAGAACGTCGAGGTGCTTCGGCGTGGCATCGAGCTCGGCCGTGAGCGTGGCGACATCGGCTCGGCTGTGCTGCTCGAGGAGATCCTGGTCTCCGAGGAGGAGCACATCGACTGGCTGGACGCGCAGCTCGAGCTGATCTCCCAGCTCGGTGCCGCCAACTACCTGAGCCAGCAGATCCACGAGGACGACTGAGCCAGCGCGGCCGTCGCCACCCCACGGCGGCGGGGGGAGCGGGGGCGCCGGGCCGTGGTGTGCGGCGCCCCGGGGACGTCCCGGTATGCGAGAGGCGCGTTTTCCGGACTGCTCCAATTTCGTCACACACTGTTATTTCTGATGGTTGCTCGACGCTTTGTGGGCAGCTCGTCCGGGTTGAAGCCGGCTGTGGCGCTGCAGGATCGATCCTGGGGGCGATAGGGTTCACCCCGGAGGTTCGCTGTACCTGGCGCCGGGGTCCATCCATGGCCTTCCTGGCAGCGGGCCGGAGGGGAGCAGCGGATGATCACTATCCGGTCCCGTCCGGCCGGCTTGTCCGGGGCGGCGGCCGTCGGCGCCGTCGAACCCTCCAGCTGAACCGTCGGGTGCCCCTGGACAGGGGCCCCAGTCGAATCCCTCGCGAACGGAAAGGACCGTGCTCTGGTGGCTACGTACACTCTGCCGGACCTGAAGTACGACTACGGCGCACTCGAACCGTCCATCAGCGGGCAGATCGTCGAACTGCACCACGACAAGCACCACGCGACCTACGTCAAGGCTGCCAACGACACCCTTGACAAGATCGCCGAGGCTCGGGACAAGGGCGACTTCGGGGCGATCGTCGGCCTGGAGAAGACGCTGGCCTTCAACCTCTCGGGCCACATTCTGCACTCCATCTACTGGGAGAACCTCTCCCCGGACGGTGGCGACAAGCCCGACGGCGCGCTGGGCGAGGCCATTGCCACCGACTTCGGCTCGTTCGACGCCTTCAAGGCGCAGCTGACCGCGGCGACGACGACCGTTCAGGGCTCGGGCTGGGGCGTGCTCGCCTACGACCCGACCGGCGACCGGCTGCTCGTCGAGCAGGTCTACGACCACCAGAGCAACGTGGGCATCGGCAACCCGGCGCTGCTGGTGTTCGACGCCTGGGAGCACGCCTGGTACCTGCAGTACAAGAACGTCAAGGTCGACTACGCGGCCGCGCTGTGGAACATCGTCAACTGGGCGGATGTCTCCGCGCGCTACGCGAAGGCCAAGGGCCTCGGCGCCTGAGCGCAGGCGTCGTCCACGGATGTCCGTGGCATCGGCCCGTCCGGTCATCCGGGCGGGCCGTCGTCGTCCGCGGCCACGGGTCGTCGTCCGCGCCAGGGGGTGGACTGGCGTTCCCGGCAACCCTGAGGCACTGTCGGTCAGCGGACCCACTCGCGTGCCGTTACCCCTTTCGGATGGCCGACGCGCCGTCCTACGCTGGGGGCATGCTGCTGAGCGTGGTCCTGCTGTGATGACTCACCGAGTCCCGCGGCTGCCACGTCGGCGTCCCTGACCTGACGGGTCGCCGTGGCCCGGCGACCCGTCCCCTGCGAGAGAGACGGAGGCGCCGATGACGTCGCCCCTGCATCCGACGCTGCCCGCCCCGGCGATCACCCAGGCCCCACCCGTGGGAGCCCGCGGCCCGATCGCCTTCCCCCCTGTCCCCCTGGTGCTGGCCGTCCCACCCGCGCTGCCCGTCTCCCCTGGGACACCCGTCCCGTCTGTCCCACCCGTGCCATCTGTCCCACCCGTGCCATCCGTCCCACCTGGGCCGCGGGTGCCCCGAGTGGAGGAGACCGGGCCCGCCGGTGTGTGGCCCAGTCCGGCGCGGTCCCCGTCCGGAGGTGTCGCCGTGGTGCGCCGGGAGGTCCGCTCCGTGCTCGCGGCGCTGCCGGGCCGCGGCCAGAACGCCCGCGACTTCGACGCGCTCACCGAGCGGCTCGCCCTCGACGGTCACCAGGTCGTCGTCGTGACCGACGGTGCCGTGCGGATACCCGCGGTCGTCGAGACCCGGGTGCCCGGTGTGCCGTTCGTGCTGCTGGGCGCCGACACCGGTGCGTTGGCGGCGCTGGCGATGGTCGGCTCACCGGCGGTCCGCCCGGATGGTCTGGTGCTGCTCGGGCTGCCCTCGCTGCACACGGCGGTGGCCGAGCAGCCCATCGTCGAGTCCCTGCCGCGGGCCCTGCCGGACCTGCCGATCCTGCTGCTGCACGGCGGCGCGGACGAGGTGAGCCCGCTCCCGCTGGTCCGCATGGTCACCAGGACCGCGCCGCGCACCGAACTCGCCGTCGTCGCCGGCGGTCATGATCCCCTGGCCGGTCCGGGTCGGCGCAGCGTCGCCGCCCGCACGGTGCTGTTCCTCGAGGGCCTGCTGGCGGCCGGTCAGGGCAGCAGGTAGCCGCGGCGCACCGCGTCGTCCAGCATCGCCTGGACGTATCCCCACAGCGCCGGGGAACCCTGCTCGATCACATCCCGGTGGGCCAGGACGTCCGCGCGGCGCACGCCGTGCGGACGCCAGGTGCTCCCGCCGGTGTAGAAGTTCAGCAGCAACGGCTGGACGCGGTCGAGGGAACGGGCGAACCGGGCCTCGGCGGTGTGCCGCTGCTCGAACTCCTCCCACAGCGCCCGCAGCTGCCCGGCCTGGTCGGCGGGTAGCTGCGGGAACAGCCGGTCGGCGGCGGCACGTTCGCGCTGTTCCTGTTCGGCGAGCGCCTGGACGTCGTAGACGAACGTGTCACCGGCGTAGATCTCCACGAGGTCGTGGACGAGCAGCATCCGCAGTACCCGGGCCTGGTCGACCTCCGCCGCCGCGTACTCGCCGAGCACGACGGCGAGCATCGCCAGATGCCAGGAGTGTTCGGCGTCGTTCTCCCGGCGGGACAGGTCGATCAGGTTGCTGCGCCGCAGCACCGTCTTGAGCTTGTCGATCTCTACCAGGAACGCGATCTGACGCGCCAGCCGGCCGTCGGTGATCCCCGCCGGCGGCTCGGTCGGCGTCGGTTCGACCCGTGGCATCGGTGGCCCGTCCCGCGGCCGCGCCGGCCGCGGGGGTGGATGCTCGGACGCGGATGTGCTCATCCCTGTGACAGTACGGAGAATCCGCTGACGGGGGCGCGGAGCAGGACAGTAACGGCCGAACGGTCGCGCGTGGTAACCAGAGTGCCTCCTGATGCGTACGCTCGGTAAGCGTGACGGGTGTGGTGTCGCCGCCGGACCACGGTCCGGACGCGCGGGTGCGATCGAGGGTGCGATCGCGCGGCGCGGCGCCCCTCGTCCCACGACGCTTTCGTCCGGGCCTGGATCCGCACCGGTCCGCGGCGGGTCTGGTGCGGCTGGCCCGGGTGGCCGCCGGACGCTGTGACGCCGAGGTTCTCCTGGTGGGGCTGCTCGCGCTGCTGGTGCTCGTGCTGGGCCTGTTCGGCGTCACGCTGCGGGGCGTGGTCGCGCACCGGCTGGCGGCCACCGACGATCTGCTCACCCGGCAGGGCCGGGCGCTGGCCACCGCCCAGGACCTGCGTGCGGCGCTGTCCCAGGCGGACGCGGCGGCGGCGGCCGAGGTGTTCGCACCGGTGGAACTGCTCGTCGACCGGGAGGCCCCGGCCGCGCAGCAGCGACAGCGCTACGACACCGTCAAGTCGGACGTGTCGTTCGAGACGAGTGTGGCCGCCTCGGCACGGGGCGTCCTGGACCTTCGCCGCCTCGACCCCAAACTGTGCCCGCAGGACGTCGGTGACCGGCTGGCGGCCGGGGCGGTGGATCCCGGCGCCGATCTCGGGCAGAGCACCGATGGCGGTGGCCCGCCCGGGGCGGGTCCGGGTCCGGGCGGCCAGTCCGGAGGGCTCGAACCGCCCTGGTCGGACGCCCCACCCGCCCCACCGCACCCGGCCGGCCCGGGCACCGTGACCTCCGATGGTTCCGTGACCGGGTCGGCGGGCTCGGCGGGCTCGGCGGGGCCGGCGGATTCTGGGCCGTCCGGTGGTGCTGGTTCGTCCGGCCGGGCCATCGCGGGAGAGGGCACGGCCGTGGGCGGGAGTGCCGCGGCGGGTCCGACGTCCTGCCCGTTGGATCTGCTGGCGCAGGAGATCCCGGTCTACAACGGGATGGTCGAGCGGGCGCGGGCGAACAACCGGGCCGGGCTGTCCATCGGGGAGGCCAACCTGCGGGCCGCGTCCACGATGATGCGTGCCGAGATCCTGCCCGCCACCGAGATCCTGGTCGCCCGGTACGCCGCCGCGGTGGACCGGGGCTATCAGGACGCGACCGGCTCCCGCGGCGAGTGGGCGGTGGTGCTGACCGCCGCCGTCGCCCTGGGGGTGCTGGTCGGCGTCCAGGTGCTGCTGGTCCGGCGGACCAACCGGCTGGTGAACCCGGGGCTGCTGGTCGCCACCGGCGCGGTCCTGGCGGCGGTGACCTGGACGGCGGTGGCGTTCGGTAGCCAGCAGTCCAGGCTGGACACCGCCCGTGACGTGGGTTACCGGCCGATGACGTTGCTGGCCCGGTCGAAGGCGTTGGCGCTGGAGGCCCGGGTCGACGAGAACCTGTCGCTGGCGGCGCTGGGCAACGGGCTGCGTTTCGACGAGCACTTCGCCTGGGTGGCCCGGGGACTGGGTTTCGACCCGTCCGGCGATCGGCTGCCGCCCGAACCGGTGACCCGTCGTGGGTCCCTGGTCGTCGCCCTGGACGCGCCCGCCGGGGCGGGCCTGCCGGCCGACCTCGAGGGGAACCTGCGGGCCTGGCTGCGCATCCACGAGTCGGTGGTGCGGCTGCTGGCGTCGTCGCCCGATTCGGTGGTCGCGGCCGCCCGTGGCCCCGGTGACACCGGTCCGACGGCGGGCGATCCTCGCTCGTCCGACGCGTTCGGGGCGGCGGTCACCCGCACGCTCGGCCCGGGCACCGCCGCGTTCACCCGGCTGCTGGACAGCCTCGACACGGCGGTGGACACCGCCCGCGGTCGGTTCGACACCGAGGTCCACCGGGCCAGCGCGCAACTGCGCGGACTGCGGCTGGCCGGCCCGGCGCTGGTCCTGGCCGCGATCATCGCCGCGGTCGCCGGCCTGTGGCCCCGCCTGCGGGAGTTCCTGTGAGCGCCCCGTCCGGCGACACCTCGCGGCGGCGGCCGGCCTGTGCCCGGGTGCCCACCGGACGGGTGCCGCTGACGGTCCTGCTGCTGCTGGGGCTGGTCCTGGGCCTGGCGGGGGGGGGGGCCCCCCCCCCCCCGCCGCCCCCCCCCGCCCGCCCCCGACCCCCCCCACCCCCGCCCGCCCGGGCCGCCGCACACCTT
>NZ_JALKFW010000188.1:28233-48121 GCF_023243055.1 Frankia sp. AgPm24
GGGGGCGGGGGCGGGGCGGGGGGGGGGGGGGGGGGGGCGGGGGGGGGGGGGGGGGGGCCCGGCCCCCCCCCCCGCTGCCGATCGAGGCCGGACCGCTACCCGCCTCACCCGCGCCGGCCGGTCCGGACGAACAGATGGGGCCCCCCGACCCGGGCGGCCCCGGCCCAGCCGCTGGTGCCGATGCGGGCACGGGTGGCGGAGCTGATGCGGGCACGGGTGGCGGTGCGGGCGCGAACGGGGGTGCGACGGGCCCGGATGGCACCTGCCAGGCGGACGGACGTCCCGTGCGTTCCAGCGAACCGCCGCTGACCCCGCTGCCACCCCCAGGTCGGATGCCGGCCGGCAGCCGGCTGCGCACGATCGCGCGCGATCGCGGCTACCTGCGGATCGGGATCGTGACCGACGCGCCGCCGGCAGGGCTGATGAACTGGCGCACGCTGCGGCTGGAGGGCTTCGACGTGGGGATCGCCCGGGCCGTCGCCGCGGCGGTCTTCGGGCCGACCGACGTGGACAGCCACATCCAGTTCCGGGCGGTGACCACCACCGACCGGGAGGATCTGCTGCGCTCGAACATGGTCGACATGCTGGTCGCGACGATGACCATCACCTGCGAACGCAAACGGCAGGTGCGTTTCTCCAGCGTCTACTACGAGGCCACGTTGCGGTTGCTGGTGCGCCAGGACTCCGGCATCACGGGTCTGGCGGCCCTCGCCGGCCGTCCGGTGTGCACGTCGGCGGGCAGCACCGCGGGGGAGAAGCTCACCCGCCGCCCACCGGCGCAGGCCCCGAAGGTGGTGACGCTGCCCCGCATCGCCGACTGCCTGGTCGCCCTGCAGTACGGCGACGTCGACGCCATCGTCGGCGACGACGTGCTGCTGGCCGGCCTCGCCGCCCAGGATCCCTACACCACGGTGCTCGGCCCGGAGGCGTTCGGCCCGGCCTTCGCCGCCGACGGGGGACTCGACGAGCCCTACGGCATCGCGATGCCGATCACCGGGGACTCCGCCGACGACGACCTGTTCGTCTCCTTCGTCAACGGTGTCCTGCGCTCCATCATGGTGGACGGGACGTGGTCCCGGCTCTACGACGAATGGCTGCGCCCGGGCCTGCGGGTCGCCGGGCAGCCACCCCTGGCCGGCCTCGACGCCGCCGCGCGCTGACCGGCGGATCAGCGCAGGGTGCGGGGGCGGGCGCGGTTGGCCTGGTCCACCAGCCGGACGCGGCCGGCCCGGTCGGAGGTGAGCCGGGCCATCTCCCGGTAGGTGCGTTCCAACCCGAACCGCAGCTCCCGTTCGGTCATCGGACCTCCCAGCAGCAGCGGTGGGTCGGCCCGCCCGCCGCCAGGTCCGCGTCCACCGTCGTCGCCGCCGATCAGGCCGGCGGCGAGCAGGTCCAGGGCGCCGAGGTAGAGGTCGCGGCACAGCTCGGCGCGGCGCCGTTCCCCGAGGTCGAGCAGCGGGTCGGTGAGCATCGTCGCGGCCCGGGTCAGCGCCGCCTGGCCGGCTCCCGGCGTGTCGTCCGCGGCGGCCTGGGCCACCAGCACCTCGATCATCCGCACCCGGGACGCCGTGTAGGCGAACGACGACCGCGGCACCCGCAGGTAGGCGTCGAGGCGTCCCTGGGGGTCGGTGCGGCAGCGGGCCAGCCCGAACGCCGCGCTGGTCACGCCCGGGTCGATGGCGGACACGATGTCGAACAGGTCGGCGGCGCGCAGCCGGGCCGCGTCCGCCTGGGAGGCGCCGGCCGTCCGGGGGTCACCGGCCGTCCGAAGGTCACCGGTCGCCCGGGGGGTGAACGCGTCTTGTCCGGTGGGTTCGGGTCCGTCGACGGCGGCGGCCCGTTCGGCGACCTGGGCCTGGGCCATCGCGAGGGCGAGGCGGGGGGCGAGCTCGCCCGGTACCTGCGAGAAGACCAGGTCGAACGCGGCCACGGCCCGGTCGGGCTGGCCGCCGACGAGGGCGGCGACACCGCGGTACCAGTCGACCCGCCACTCCAGCGGGGCGACCCGGGCGGCCTCGTCCAGCACGCGGGCGGTCTGCGCCAACGCCCCGGCGCGGATCGTGGCGCGGGCCAGACACAACCGGACCTCGGTGGTCACCGGGACGATCGCCGCGAGCCGGGCGGCGTGCGCCGCGGGCTCCTCGTCGGGACCGGCGGCCAGCGCCGGCGCGTGCGGGTCGTCCGGGTCGACCCGCAGATCCGGCAGCACCTCGAAGGCGGCCGGTGCGAGCCCCGGTCCCGCCTCGCCGGTGGGATGGCCGGCGGCGTCGAACCACCTGCTGGCCAGCGGCGGGACGGGTCCCTCGGTACGGGCGACGATCTCGTAGAGGACACCGACCAGCTCGTCCGCCAGTTCGGTGACGCTCTGGAACCGCCGGTCGGGATCGGTCGCGGTGGCCCGGCGCAGCAACCGGTCCAGCGACTCGAACTGACGCAGCGGCTGGTGGGCCCGGCGGGGCGGCATCGTGTGCCGGTAGGCGTCGACGAAACCGGCGAACCGGCCAAGGACGAGGCGGGCCAGGGTGCGCGCGACCGCGAAGACATCGGTGGTGATCGTGGGAGCGCACCGGACGATGCCCGCGGGACGTTCCCCGTCGTCGTCGAGCTCCGGTGCGCGGTAACCCGGAGTGGACAGGTACCCGGAGACCCGGTCGTCGAGCCGGCGGGCACCACCCAGATCGATCAGCTTCACCCCGGACGCGGTGATCATCACGTTGTCCGGCTTGAAGTCGCAGTAGACGAGCCCCATCCGGTGCAGATGCCCGAGGGCCGGCAGCACCCGCAGCAGATAGCGCAGCACGTCCGCCACCACCGGCCGCTCCGCCGCACCCGTACCCGGGTACGCACCTGCCTGCCCGCCCAGGCCCGCCCGGGCCTGCCCCGCCCGGGCCTGCTCCGCGTGGGCGGCATCGGCCATGGCTGCGAGCGAGATGCCAGGCACGTACTCCATGACGATGTAGTCCTCGCCGGCGTGCGTGACGTAGTCGAGAATTTTCACGATGCTCGGATGGGAGACGGTGGTGAGAATGCGTCGTTCGCCCTCGGCGACGCGCCGCGCCTCCGGGTTCGCCGCGTCCAGCAGTCCTTTGAGGACCACCCAGGCCTGCACGCCGTCGCCGCCGAGATTGTCGTCGGTGGCGGCATACACCCAGCCGAGTCCGCCATGAGCGATGACGCCATGCACGGTGTAACGGCCGACCCGTTCGCCGGGGCGAAGTTTCACGGTGAACGAATAGCGATGGCCGCATTCTCCGCAGGTACCTTCGAGGGCGGCCGCCCCCGATCCTTCCGGTTGGGCGACCGGACGTGCGCAGCCGGCGCACTCGCGTAGCGAGGGAGGCACCCTGGGTGCTTCCAGGAGGGTGGGTCCGGCGCCGGTGCGCCCGGTGACCCGGCGCGGCAGCCGTAGTGGGTCGCGGGGTGCGCCCCGGGCCGGCCAGCCCCGCGGGGTGCTTCTGGACCGGGGCGCGGGAACCGCCGGTGCCTGCGCCTCCTCCGCGGTGCCCGCGGCTTCCCCCCCACCCGAATGGCCAGGGCCTGCGGCACCGGGTGGGCTGGCGGCACCGTCGGGATGGGCCTGATCGTGCTGGCTGATGGCGGGGCCTGGCGAGGGGGCGTCGGGGTCGCCGGGGCGGTCGAGGAGCGGACGCAGGTCGCTGTCGCCGTCGTCACCAGGGCGCGGGGAGCCGGTGAACCGCGCCCGGGCGGGCTCGGTCGGTTCGAACGGGTCGCCCGGCTGCGTGGCACCCTGCTCGACCACCTGCGACCTCCGTCCCACCATCCCGCCGCGCCGACGCGCCGGCCCACATACGCCGCCACCCGCGCCACCTGACACCGATCATCACGCCGGGTAGGCGGACGGTTTCTCGGTGACAGCGTGGCACGGGTGGCGTGGTGTGGCGAGACGTCGCTGGTGGTGCTGGTGGTGCTGGTGGTGCTGGTGGTGGGGGCGGCGGGTGGCCACCGGCCCGGATGCGGTGGGCTGGCCCGCCGCCGCGAGACCGCGCCCGTCGGTCAGTGGCGGACCAGGCGACGACCGGCGACGGCCCGGTAGATCAGCAGAGCCGCGATCGCGCCGAGCACGGAGCCGATGAAGCCCGACGGCTGGAAGGCGCCCTCGCTGAGGTCATGACCGAACAGGATGTAGCCAAGAAAACCACCGATGAAGGAACCGACGATTCCAAGGCCGATCGTGGCCGGAATTCCCATCGGGTCACGACCGGGGACGAGAAAGCGGGCGACAGCGCCGGCGAGAAGACCGAGAACAATGAAGCTGATGATGAACCAGAGCACGGGAACCTCCATAGGTACAGGCGGGGCCGGCGGCGGCCAGGAGCGCCGCTTTCCAGTTCGCCGGGCTGATCGAGGAGGGATATCCCCGGTGCCGACCCTGTCAAACGGCCCGTTTCGGTAAAGGTTCCCCATCCCGGAGAGGTCAGGAAAGTCGGCCCTTTTGGTCAGCCCCGCCCGGTGGCTCGTCCGGTGGCGTCGGCGAAGGCGGCGGCGAGCCGGTCGAGGCCCTCGGCGACGCGCCGCGGGGAGTGCGTGGTGAACGACAGCCGCAGCGTGCGCGGGTCGGCGGCACCGGGATAGAAGGCCGCGCCCGGCACATAGGCGACCCGCTGGGCCAGGGCCGCCGGCAGCAGGGCGGTGGCGTCCAGACCGGCGGGCAGGCGCACCCAGACGAACATCCCGCCCGCGGGCCGGTTCCAGTGGCTGCCGGCGGGCAGTGCCGCGGGCAGTCCGGCCAGCAACGCGTCGAGCCGCTCGCGGTAGGCGGCACACATGAGCGCGATCCGCGCGTCCGGGTCCGCGGTGGTGAGGTAACGCGCGGCCGCCGCCTGGTCGACGGTGGACGTGTGCAGGTCCGTGGCCTGCTTGGCGATCACACAGGCCCGTCGTAGCGCCGCCGGTGCCCGCAGCCAGCCCAGCCGCATACCCGGGGCCATGGTCTTGGACAGGCTGCCGAGCAGCACCGTGCGATCGCCTGCCGCGGCCAGGCCCGCGATCCACGGCTGCGGCTGACCGGAAAGGCGCAGCTCACCGTATGGATCATCCTCGATGATCCACATTCCGCGCCGGGCCGCGATCTCGGCGACGGCGTGCCGGCGCGCGGCGGACATCGTGCGTCCCGTGGGGTTCTGGAAGTTGGGCACCAGGTAGAGCAGCCGCGGCCGGTGCTGACCGACGATCTTCTCGAGGTCGTCGGGCCGCACACCGTCGTCGTCGGTGGGGACCGCGACGACCCGGGCGCCCGCGAGATCGAAGGCCTGCAACGCGGCCAGATAGGTCGGTTCCTCGACCACCACCGTGTCACCGGGATCGAGCAGCGCGGCGGTGAGCAGCGCCAGCGCCTGCTGTGAACCGGAGGTGATCACCAGATCGTCGGCCTCGGTCCCGAGGCCCCGCCGGGTCAGCCGGTCGGCGAGCACAACACGCAGTGCCGGGTCACCCTCGCTCGTCGAGTACTGCAGCACCTCCCGGGGCCGTTCGACGAGCACCTCGGCGTAGGACCGGCGCAGCCCCTCGGCGTCGAACAGCTCGGGGGCGGGCAGTCCGCCGGCGAACGAGATCAGCTCCGGGTCGGCGGTGAGCGCGAGCAGGTCACGCACGGGGGAGGTGCGCAGCCGACTGGCCCGCGCGGCGAGCGCGACGGGCGCGGCGACCGTGGGACCGGTGACTGTGGAGCTGGTGACTGTGGAGCTGGTGGCCGTGGGGCTGGTGGCGGCGGCGCTCACGGCGGCGGGGCTGACGATGCTCATGTGACTGACGGTGGCTCCCACTCTGCGACTGCGCGGCGAGGATGTCGCCGCGATGACACGTCGCCTCGACGATCTCGCGATCCAGATGTCCCGAGGTATGGGACCATGTTCTCATATCCTGGGGGCGATCACGGTTGGCCTGATCACGGCTGGTCTGATCAGGGCTGCTCTGACCACGGCTGGCGGGGCGCGATCCGGGGTGGCGGATGCCCGTCCGGCTGGCCCGTCCGATGATGGTGGCCTGGTGAGAGCAACGGCGCACCCGGGTGGCGGCAGACGCCCCGCGGGCATGGGAACATCACGGGCAGGGCTGTCGCGCGGGCAGCCCGCCAGAGTCCGGGACGCGGCCACCGCCTGCCTCCCGGCAGGGCTGGCAGCCGACGTACGGTGGCACAGACGGAGGGGTGGTGAGCCCGTGGTCGCCCCGGTGGCACCGCCGCGCGGAGAGGGCCGGCGTACCGGCCGACGTCCGGCGACGAACGCGGCCGAACTCGAACGCCTCGCGCTGCACCTGTTCACCGAGCGCGGTTTCGACGAGACGACGGTGGACGACATCGCCCGCGAGGCCGGTATCGGCCGGCGCACGTTCTTCCGCTACTTCGCGTCCAAGAACGACCTCGCCTGGGGCAACTTCGACGCGCACCTGGTCGTGATGCGCACGGCCCTGGCCGAGGCGGCACCGGACGCGCCCGCGCTGGACGTCCTGCGTCACGCGATCCTGGAGTTCAACACCTACCCGCCGGCCGAGGGTGCCTGGCTGCGCCGGCGGATGGCCCTGATCCTGCGCACCCCCACCTTGCAGGCCCACTCGACGCTGCGCTTCGCCAGCTGGCGCGACGTGGTCGCCGAGTTCGTCGCCGGACGGACGGGCCAGCCCGAGAGCGCCCTCATCCCGCAGTCGGTGGCCGCCGCGCATCTGGGTGTCGCCGTGACCGCCTACGAGCAGTGGCTGCGTACCGACGACGCCGACCTGGTCATCATCCTCGACGAGGCCCTGCGCCTCCTGGCCACCGGCTTCGCCCTGCTCTGACCCGCGCACCTCCTCCCAGTCGACCCGCACCTCCTCCCAGCCGACCCGCGCACATGCCGCCCGTGGTGGGGCGATGCGTCGGCGGTGGTGTGCTGGTGGAGGTGGTGGTGGGTGGGTGGTGCGGTGGCAGGGTGGGCGGTCTGCTGTCAGGCTGTGCTCCCATCGATGCGATCCGTAATGTCGACGGCTGTCGGCGGGGGATCGTCCGGCGGGGGAGGTACGGCTTCATGGCAGGCATGAGCTCGCACAACGGCGTCGGCCCGGGGGATGTCGTCCTGCGTGGCGGCGGCCCGATCACCGGTGTCTCCGTCAGCCCGCTGTTCATGTCCCCGGACCAGGACGGGCCCACGCTGTCCGGGCCCACGCTGTCACGGGCCGCGTCGGTATCACCTCCGGCGTCGGCTGGTCCCGCGCCGAGCCGGCCGGCACCGGCCCCTGGTCCTGCGGCGTCCCGGACCAGCGCGTCCCGTACCAGTGCCCCTCGCACCAGTGCGTCCCGTACCGGTGCCCCTCGGGCCAGTGCGTCCCGTACCAGCACGCCTCGGACCAGCACGTCCCGTGTCAGTGCGCCTCGGACCAGCACGTCGCGGGCGGTCGGGGTGCGGGTCGCCTCGGGGCGGTCGACGGCCGCGGTGCGCCAGGCGGAGGGTGGACGCACACCAGCCCGTGGCGGTACGGGGGGACGCGGCGCCACCGCCACCACCCGCGGAGTGCCGTCCACCAGGTCGGATCGGGTGGTCGGAACGGGCCCGGCGGGTCAGGTGGGTGCGGATGGGGGAGGCGCGTCCGGGCTGGTGCGCCGGCGTGAGATGACAGTGCGGATGCCGTTCGTGACGGCCCATCTGGAGGTGGCGGTTCCGCAGCCGCCGGCGCGGCTGCGGGTGGGGCCGCTGGGCGTGCCGACGCCGGGGCGGGTGGCGTATTACCTGGGGCTTGGCGCTCTGGTCGCGGTCGAACTGGTCGAGTGGCCGGTGGCGCTCGCGGTCGCGGCGGCGAGCCATCTCACCGACCGCACCCGGTCGACGCCGGGCGGCGCCAGGGCGCGGGAGGCCGGCCGACAGTAGTCGACGGTCGCCGGCCGGATGGCGCCGGGGTCGCGCCAGGCCCGCCGTGCACGGACGTTAGCGTGAGAGCCGTGCGGATATGGGGTGGGTACCGGGTTGGGCGTGGTGGGCCGACGAGGGATCGACGGCGGGTGGCGCGGTGAACTATCCGCAGGCCACGATGCTGGGGCTGGTCCAGGGGCTGACCGAGTTCCTTCCGGTCTCCTCCAGCGCCCATCTGCGGATCACCGCCGCGGCGGCGGGCTGGGACGATCCGGGTGCGGCGTTCACCGCCATCACCCAGATCGGCACCGAAGCCGCCGTGCTGCTCTACTTTCGCCGGGACATCGCCCGGATTCTACGGGCGTCGGCCCGGTCGATCCGGGACCGGGAGGCGCGCCACGACCCGGACGCGCGCATCGGCTGGCTGGTGCTGCTCGGCACGATCCCGATCGGTGTGCTCGGCCTGACCTTCCAGGACGCCATCGAGGGGCCGTTTCGGGACCTGCGCCTGACCGCGATGAGCCTGATCCTGCTCGGCCTCGTGCTCGGCGGCGCCGATCGTTACGCCGCCTCCGGCCGGCGCAGGGGTCGCCACGCGCTGCCCCGGCCCCGGCGAACCCTGGACGACCTGTCGGTGCGCGACGGGGTGCTTTTCGGTTTCGCGCAGGCCGCGGCCCTGATCCCGGGGGTGTCCCGATCGGGGGCGACGATCAGCGGCGGCCTGCTGCTCGGCTACACCCGGGAGGCCGCGGCCCGCTACTCGTTCCTGCTCGCGATGCCCGCGGTGCTGGCCTCGGGCCTGTTCGAGCTGCGGCATCTGATCGGTTCGGGCGACGAGGACGCGAGTGACACCCCGTCGGCCTCGGCGGCCACGCAGTCTGCGTCGTCGGTGGCGGGTGTCGCGGAGCTGTCGTGGGGACCCACGCTGCTGGCCACCGGTGTGGCGTTCACCACCGGGTACGCGGCGATCGCCTGGTTCCTGCGCTACATCTCCTCGCGGAGCTTCGCGCCGTTCGTCGCCTACCGGGTCGGGTTGGGGGTGCTGCTGCTCGTCCTGCTCGCCGCCGGTGTTCTCGACGCCCAGGCGGGCACCCCGCAGGACTGATCGGGCGGACGGGGCTGGGCCGCACCGCCGCGCGGCGGGCCCGGTCGGGTTCGCGCGGTGGGACGGACCCGGTGGGGCGGCCGCGCCATGGATCCGTGTGGTCGACTACGGTGGTCGCGCGGACCCTGCGGTGTGCGGACCGGTGTGGTCGGCGGGATGCCTCTGGGCACTGGCCGAGGCGGCATGTGGCGCGCGACGGGCTGGAGGAGACGATGGATCGGCCACCGGCCGGACAGGACCAGCCCGCGGTGCTCACGGGTCTGACCACGGCCGAGGTGGCCGAGCGGGTCGCCGACGGCCGGGTCAACGACGTGCCGGTGCGCTCCAGTCGGTCGGTCGCCGAGATCGTCCGGGCGAACGTCCTGACCCGGATCAACGCGCTGATCGGCGCCCTGTTCATCCTGGTGGTGATCGTCGGACCGGTGCAGGACGCCCTGTTCGGCGGTGTGATCATCGCGAACACCCTGGTCGGGATGTTCCAGGAGCTGCGGGCCAAGCGCACGCTGGACCGCCTGGCCCTCGTCGGCGAGGCCCGTCCCCTCGTGCGCCGCGACGGCATCGCAGCCCCCCTGCACACCTCCGAGATCGTCCTGGACGACATCATCGAGCTCGGCTCCGGTGACCGCATCCCCGTCGACGGGGAGATCGTCGCCGCCGACCGGCTCGAGGTCGACGAGTCGCTGCTGACCGGTGAGGCCGACCCGGTGCACAAGCAGCTCGGGGACACGACGATGTCCGGCAGTTTCGTCGTCGCCGGCAGCGGGGCGTTCCGGGCGACCCGGGTCGGCCGGCAGGCATACGCGGCGCAGCTCGCCGAGGAGGCCAGCCGCTTCACCCTGGTCCGCTCGGAGCTGCGGACGGGGATCAGCACGATCCTGCGCGTGGTCACCTGGATGATCATCCCGACCGGTATCGCGCTGATCATCAGTCAGCTGCTCGTCAACGACAACGACCTGCCCGAGGCGATCCGCCGGATGGTCGCGGGCCTCGTCCCGATGGTCCCCGAGGGGCTGGTGCTGCTCACCTCGGTCGCCTTCGCCGTCGGCGTGGTGCGCCTGGGTCGGCGCCAGTGCCTGGTGCAGGAGCTGCCGGCCATCGAGGGCCTGGCCCGGGTCGATGTCGTCTGCCTGGACAAGACCGGCACCCTCACCGAACCCGCGATGGACGTCACCGAGCTGCGCCTGGTGCCCCCCGGCACCGCCGGTTCCCCCGGTGTCGGACCGGGTCCGTCCGAGACCGGTGCGAAGGACGACGGGGGTGGCCGGGTGCGGGCGGTGCTCGGTGCGCTGGGCGCCGCGGACGGCCGCCCCAACCCGAGCCTGCAGGCGATCATCGACGCCTACCCGGCCCCCACGGGCTGGGCGGTGCGGGCGAACGCCCCGTTCTCCTCGGCCCGCAAGTGGAGCGGCGCGACACTGGCGGACGACACCGACACCGTCGCCACCTGGCTGCTCGGCGCCCCCGACGTCCTGCTGCCCGCCGGGCATCCCACCCTCGCCGAGGCCGACGGGTTCGGCGAGCAGGGCCTGCGGGTGCTGCTGCTCGGCCAGACCACGACATCGTTGGACGCGGCCCTCGCCGACCCGGCCACCGTCGCGGGCACGGTCACCCCGACGGCGCTGGTCGTGCTCGCCCAGCGGCTACGCGCCGACGCGGGCGACACCCTGCGCTACTTCGCCGAGCAGAACGTCGCCGCCAAGGTCATCTCGGGGGACAACGCGCTGTCCGTCGGCGCGGTCGCCCGCGGTCTCGGTCTGCCCGGTGCCGAGCATCCGGTGGACGCGCGCACCCTGCCCACCGACCAGGACGCCCTGGCCGACCTGCTCGAACGCCACTCGGTTTTCGGCCGCGTCACCCCGCAGCAGAAGCGGGAGATGGTCGCCGCGCTGCAGTCGCGCAAACACACGGTGGCGATGACCGGTGACGGCGTCAACGACGTCCTCGCCCTCAAGGACGCCGACATCGGGGTCGCGATGGGCTCCGGTAGCCAGGCCGCCCGCGGCGTCGCCCAGATCGTCCTGCTCGACAACAGCTTCGCCACCCTGCCGTCGGTCGTCGCCGAGGGACGCCGCGTCATCGGCAACATCGAACGGGTCGCGAACCTCTTCCTGACCAAGACCGTCTACTCGGTGCTGCTGGCCGTGCTCGTCGTCGTCACCGGCGTGCCGTACCCGTTCCTGCCCCGCCACCTCACCCTGCTCGGCTCCCTGACGATCGGCATCCCGGCGTTCTTCCTGGCGCTGGCCCCCAACGGCGAGCGGGCCCGCCCCGACTTCGTCGGCCGGGTGCTGCGCTTCGCGATCCCCGCCGGGGTGATCGCCGGCGGGGCCACCATGGCGTCCTACCTGCTGGCCCGGTCGATCTACGCCGACCTCGAGGCCGAGACGTCGATGGCCACCCTCACTCTGTTCGTCATCGCCCTGTGGGCCCTGGCGATCGTGGCCCGCCCCTACACCTGGTGGCGGATCGCCCTGGTGCTGACCATGGCCGTCGCGTTCGTGCTGGTCCTGGTCATCCCGTTCGGTCAGGACTTCTTCCAGCTCTCCCTGGTCGGAACCACCGGCCCCCTGAGCGGTCTCGCGATCGCCGTCGGCGCGGGCCTGCTGCTCGAGATCGCCTGGGTGATCATCCGCCGCCGCGACGCCGCCGCCACCGCCCGCGAGGGCCTCGCCGCCACCCACCGCCCCCACGTCCAGCGCAGCCACGTCCGCACCCTCCCCGCCGCGACCACCACCACCGCCGCGACCACCACCACCGCCGCGACCACCACCGCCGCGGATGCCGCCGGTCGCGCCCCCGTCCCCGCCTCCCCGGTGACGCGCGCCGGCTCCTCCACCCCGATGGTCACCGTGGTGCGGTCAGCCACGGTCCCGCCAGCCACCGCTGCGCGGCCATCCGCGGTGCCGTCGGCTGGCCCCGCCGGGTCGTCAGCCGCGCTGCCGGCAGCCGCGGAGCCGAAGGCGGATTCCGCGAAGTCGACGTCGGATTCCGCCGCGTCCGGTTCCTGAGCCCGAGCCGGCGGGACGGGCGGGCGGTCAGGCGGACGGGAGGGTGCCGCGGGCGGGGGGTTCCTGGTTGTCGGCGGCTTCGCGGGGGCGGGGCGGGCGGATCGGGCCGGGCACCGTCGTCATGCCGGTGGGCGGGAGCTGGCCTCCGCCGGGGCGAGCGGACAGCCGCGCCAGGTACGCGTTGTAGGCGTCAAGCTCGACGTCGACGTCACCGGCGGCGGCGATGCGCCGTTCGCGGTTGCGGTTGCGCCGGTCATCGGTGCGGGCCCACTGGGCGACGAGCACCAGCAGCACGGTGAAGGTCGGCAGCTCCCCGAACGACCAGGCGATCCCGCCGGCGGTGTGCTGGTCGCTGAGCGGGCTGGACCCCCACGGCCGGACCAGCCGGTCGTACCAGCCCGAGCCCAGCAGGTTGGACGTCCCCATGATGGTCAGGCCGAGGAAGGTGTGGAACGGCACGATCGCGATCAGCATGAGGATGCGGCCCGGGTGCGGCAGCCGGCGCGGCAACGGGTCGATGCCGATGATCAGCTCGAAGAACAGCAGGCCGACCGCGAGGAAGTGCACGTTCATGTAGAGGTGGCCGAGATGGTTGCTCATGAGCGTGGACAGCAGCGACGTCAGGTACAGCACGTACAGACCGCTGACGAAGTTGATGCTGACCACCACCGGATGCGTCAGGAACCGCACCGGCCACGAGTGCAGTCCGGCGACCAGCCATTCCCGCGGCCCACTGCGATGCGGGGCCTTGGCCGGGCGCAGCGCGCGCAGCGCCAACGTCACCGGCGCACCGAGGACGAGCGGGATCGGCGCCAGCATGTTCAGCAGCATGTGCTGGGTCATGTGCACGCTGAGCAGCACCGGGCCGTAGCGTCCGAGTCCGCTGGAGGTCGCGGCGACCACGACGAACAGGCCGAAGAACCAGGCGATGGTGCGTCCGATCGGCCAGCGGTCGCCGCGGGCCCGCAGGCGCAGCAGAGCGGCCAGATACGTCCCCGCGCCGAGCAGGGAGCCGATGAGGAACACCCAGTCGATACGCCAGTCCAGCGCGAGGCGCCAGGCCGTCACCGCCGGTGGCATCGGATAGCCGAGCAGCGCCCGGTTCGCATCGTTCGGCACGAACGCGTCGTCGACCGGGGGAGCCGTGCGGGACAGCCCCACCGCGAGCCCGAACGTCGCCACGAGCACGATCAGCTCGACCCCCGCGAGCCGCAGGAACCGCCCGATGACCGCCGTCCGTCCCACCTCGACACCACCACCGGACGCGCTGGACGCGGTGGCCGAGGCCGACGCACTGGTTGAGGTGGACGCGGTGGTCGAGGCTGACGAGGTGGACGCGGTGGTCGACGTCGACGAGGTGGTCGCGGTGGTCGCGATGAGCCGGTTGACGACTCGGCGTCGCAGCACGGCGCCGAGGATGACCGCCGCGATGAGCCCGCCCGTCTTGAGCAGGACGAGGACGCCGTAACGGGTCTGCCACAACGGTTCGACGCCGCCGAGGCGCAGCGCCGCACTGCCGATGCCGGTGAGCGCGGTCGCGGCGGCGGCGAGGGTGGCCACGGTGCCGTATCGCCGCAGCGCCGGGCCGAAGGAGGCGAGTGGAAGCCGGGCGACCGAGAGCAGCCCCAGCAGGCCACCGACCCAGCTGGTCGCGGCGAGCACATGCACGGCGAGCGCCACGACCGCCACCGCGTGATCGCCGGAACTCGCCGCATGCCCGGTCAGGATCGGCGGCAGCAGCGCCGCTCCCGCGACGATCAGCAGCGCGCCGGCGGCGGTGGTCGTGGTCACGGTCCGGGCGATGATCGCGAGGACGAGGGCGAGTGCCGCGACGATGAGCAGGGCGCGTCCCTGCCCGGTGGACGTGACGAACAGGCGCAGTGCGTGCCGGTCCAGCACGTCACCGGCGGGTCGGGCGGAGACCTCGGAGAGGGTGAAGACCAGCTCGGCGAGGGTCGCCACGAGCCACACCGCCGCCGCGTTGGCCGCCTGCCGGCCACACCGACGGGCCGTCGCGGTCAGGGTCTTCGGCGCCGCGCCGCGGGCGGAGGGCAGCAGGGTCGCGGCGGTCAGCAGCCAGCCCAGTGTGGCCACCGCGGCGATCCGCCCGACCAGCTGGGACATCGGCAGCGCCCAGTTCGTCCCCGTGCCCGACGACGGCAGCCCGGGCAGCCGCAGCGGCCCCGGCCCGGTCCAGACCACCAGCGCCAGCACACCGAGCCCTGCCAGCCCCGCGGCCACCGCGATCGGTGGCATCCGTCCGGCCGTCCCTCGTCGAGGGGAATCCTCGGATGTGGCCGAGCCTGCCGGGACGCCCGTGGGGTCGGGTGGGGCAGCGCTGTCGCCGGCCGCGTCCGAAGGCGTGCCCGGTGCGGGGGGGAGGTCCATGATCAGTGTTCTCCCGGACGGCGTCGACGTCGGACGAAGTACAGCGCGCCTCCGACCACCGCGACCGCGAGCACGCCCAGACCGGCGATGCCCCACCCCCCGATGCCGCCCCCGTCGTCAGGGTCGTCGGCGGTGGCAGCCGGGGTCGGGACAGCGCTGGTGGACGCGTCGGTCGCCGCGCCCGTCGGCGAGACAGTGACGGCGGAGGCGCCCGGCGAGGTGGTGGTGGGCGGGGTGGCGTCCGGCGGGGTGGTGGGGGTCGGTGTGGCGGCCTGCGTGACAGTGAAGGTGAAGGTACCCCCGATGGGATGACCATCGGCGGACACCGCCTGATAGGAGACGGTGTACACACCGTTACTCGTCGCCGTCAGCGGCTGGTGAACGGTACCGCCCTGCACCCGTAGTGCCCCGTCGGTGTGGGGAGCACCGTCGGGCCCGGTGACGGCCACCCGGGTGTAGCGGGACGAGATCGACTCGCTGAAGGTGAGGGTGACCTCGGTCGGCGGGTCCGCCACGGTGGCGTCCGCGGCCGGGGAGGTCGACACCAGCCGGGAGTGGGCCGAGGCCGGTGCGGCCAGCCCGATCGCCAGCGCCGGCAGCGCCACGAGCAGGCAGGCCACCACGCGCCCGATCGGCGCCCGCGCCCGCTCGCGGTGACGGCTACCAGCCCGGACCTGCCCCTGTCGTCGCACCCCCGAGATTCTACGCCCGGTAGAAAGTCCATCCTGGTCCCTGCCGGGCGGGGCCGACGCGGCAGCAAGGACCATGCGTCATCACCCTCTGCGTCCCACCCATCACCCGCACACCCAGCAACCCACCCCCGCCACCACCACGTCCCGCAACTGCCCCCAAGGCAAGATCCGCCTACGCGGGTCGCCGCGGGGGGCAAATCGGACACGAACGCCCCCACGGCGACCCCTGTGCACCCTGCACACCCGTGACCCCCGGAAGCGGCGTCACGGACCGTGGCCATGGTCGATGGACGGCACCGCGTCGCGGTTCACCGCAACGCGCCCGACCTATGATCGTCGGCCCCTGACCGGCGGAGGTGTCCGGCGCGTGCGCCGGACAGTGGTTTCGCGGCCGATCCGGCGTGTACCGCGAACGGCGATCTGCATCGAGCAGGAGCTTCACCTTCCGTCCGGCTGCCACTGCTGGATGCCGTCCTGTACACCGACGGTGCGGGTTTTCGTGTCACCCGTGGGCCGGGGGAGAGCGGGTGGTATGACGCGGCTGGCCGTCCGGTGCGGGTGCGTGTCGGCCGCTGGCCATCAGTGAGGTCGTCCCGGCGGAGCACAGCACGGCCTACAACATCGTCGATGACTGCACCACCGCGCTGCCTCTCGGGAAATCCTGCCTCGTCCAATGGAGTTGGTCACCCGACATCGACGGCCAGTCCAACTACCATGTCGCCATTCACCACAATGCACCCGGCGGCGTGACCGTCGTCTGACGCCAGGCCCCGGCACATCACGGTGGGAGCCGCGCGGCAGCACGACCAAAGCGCGGCTCCCACCCATACCGGGTTTCCTGCGTCTGCTCTTTCCCGCGTGTATCAACACCTCGCCGGCCGCGTGGGCTGGTGCGCAGGTGGACGGCGAGGAGAATGAGGTCTTCCTTGTCCACCGCGAACATGAGCTGCCGGCCAGGTAAGAGATTCCGGTCCAGTCTGACGGACTGGCGGATCCCGTGCCTACGACGGCATGGTCACCTCGAGGTCAGGATCATCCCCCGGCCGGTCGAGGCCGCGGACCGGGCGGTCGCCTGGCACATCGGGCTGGGTGATCACGTCTGGCCGCGCGGGTAAACAATCATCATCATGAATGAACCGGCGGGGCGGTCAAGGACGACGCCGATTCCTCCGTCGAATGCGCATGCGAAAGGTTTCCGAGCTCAGGAACGGCAGCATCGCGCGCTGCGACCCGGTGGTGGGTGGCAAGAAGCTGTCGGGTAGCCGACAGCTCGATAACCACGGGGAATTACTGCCCGTACTATTGAGATTTTCCCAGCCGAAAACCTGCGGGAGTACATCGGGTTGTTTCCCGGCTTTACGGAAGCCGTGCGGAACCCGGCCGACCTGCACGTACGGTCCTGAAGGTTTTGAAAAGCTTGACGCTCACCCCGTTCACGCGAAAGATGGCGGTGTGTCGGCAGTGCTGGTAAGTCGACTGCTTGCGCGTCAGTTCTCATCTCACTTCGAGGAGCGTCCATGCGTCTACGTCGACTGTTGGCCGTCGCCCTGGCGGGGGTGGCGGCGTCAGTTCTGACCTTTGTAAACGCCTCGCCTGCCTCCGCATCCCAGGGCCTCTGTAGCCAGAACCTGCCTGGCTGGCAAATTGTCCCCGACGACCCGTCGGCGCCGAACCCTCCGGCCCGCTATCCCCAGGATGAAAACGGCCAGCAGGACGGCGCGGCCGAGGTCGTCATCTGGGGAAGGTGGGCGGGCCCGTCCCTGGCCCAGTTCGTCGTGCAGTTCCGTAACCTGCGACCGAATGGCAAGTATGCCGTCCTGGGGCAGGCCGGTACCGTCCGAAACGGCACGGACCTCGGCCAGACCAGCACCATCGGCCCCGCCCCGGGAGGCGCTTGGTGTTCGGAGACCTTCACGGGCACCAACGTCTGGGCAAACCTGGCCTACAGCGCTGGTGGTCACCAGTACACGCAGACGTACCAGGGATACATCGAGGGAAAAAGGCAATAGTCCATCAGTACGGTGTCGGCGAGGCAGGTTACTGACGGATCGGCGGCGAACACCGCCCTTGTCAGCCCGTCGGATGGATGCCACCAGGGGCGGGGCCGCATTCGGTCCGCCGACGGGCCGTACGAACCTTCCAGTGACCTCTGAGCCCATGCGGAGGTGACGAGATGCGGCCAGTCCGGTGGACAAACCTGGCGATGCGCGGCCGGGGTGGACCGGCCTCCGGTCAGGCGCCGCTGGCGGCCGATTGGCAGATCGGGCAGCGATCGTTGCCGTCCCAGCTGTCCCAGCCGAAGACCATGGGCGACAGGGCGGTGGTCTCCAACTCGGCGCGAACTGCCGCCCGGTAGCGCCAGACCGCGTCCAGGTAGGGGTGGTAGGCGTCATGGAAGGGCGCCGACGACAGGCCGGCTCCGGTGGCGACCACCTGCCGTAACGTGCGCAACCGCTCGAACATCGCCTGGCCGGCGCCGGCGACTGTCGCGGTGGCGTCGATGAACAGCCGCTCGCGCACGTCGTAGATGCCCGCATCGGCCAGCACCGCCCGCGACGCCGCATCGGGGTCACCGCTGCCGGTGTTGTCCTGGGCGATCTGACGCAGCCGGGTGTGACAGACACCCGCGGCCACGATGAACGCGATGTAGGCATCCCGCTGCCGCAGCAGGTGGCCTCGGTCGTCGTCGCGCCGGCCACGCAGATGATCGGCCAGGACGGTGCCGGCGATCGCGATGACCGCGCCGCTGGCGGTCGCGACCAGTGTGCCCCAGTCCACCTCGCTCCTTGCTCCTTTCCTGCGAGCACCCAGGATAAAACGATCGACACCAGTCACGCCTCCACTGAAGCGGAGGACCAGGAACACCTCGGCCCGTTCTGCCACGAACCGGCTGTCGCCGACGACGCCACCACCGTCGATCTTGAGGTCGGATTCGCCACGGACCGCGCGATGGCCTCGCCGCGGGAACGACAAGATGGGAGGTCCACCTGACGAAACCCGCACCCGGCATGGACCCCCGCGATCTGAGCACCGAGCTCAACCTGATCCTCACGGACTGATCGACCGGCCGACCACGTCCCCACCCGGGCGTCTGATCGTCGGCGGAGCCTGCCCGCGGCTGCGCGTTCTCGTCGCGCAGGCGTGAGAGGTCCGGTGCGGGGAGACGTCCTCCCACCGTGACGATGCGGGGCTCGTCGGTTCACGCGGCGATGGGGGACAGGCATGATCCTGCTCGACCGTCCGGCGGACACCTCCCGGGGACGCGGCGCCATGCTCGCCGCCTGGGACCGCCTGTTCACCTGAGACCAGGCGGCGGAGGTCCACGCGGCACCGTCGGCGGCTACGACGCCGAGTACCACTACGACCGCGCAGGGTGTCGCCGCCGGTGTCCTGGTGCATCCTCTGCCCTCTGGCATCGCCAACGCCCAGACACACCGGGACTCGTCCTGGTCTTTCTTCAGAAGACAACGAATTGCATAATTTTTCAATTGATTATGTAGTAGTTTTCGAACGTGGAACCCCGTGGCCTCGGCCGTCGTGTGTGGGGCGTCCGGGAGGAAGGGGGCTGCGGTGCAGGTGCCGCTGTACCAGGCGAAGGCGGAGCTGTTTCGGATGTTGGGGCATCCGGTGCGGATTCGGGTGCTGGAGCTGTTGCAGGCCGGGCCCATGCCGGTGCGGGAGCTGTTGGCAGCGATCGAGATCGAACCCTCGAGCCTGTCACAGCAGCTCGCGGTGTTGCGCCGGTCGGGGATCGTGACCGCCACCCGCGACGGTTCAACCGTGGTCTACGCGCTGGCCGGGGTCGACGTGGCCGAGTTGATGCAGGCCGCGCGGCGGATCCTCACCGGGATGCTCGCCGGTCAGGCGGGGCTGCTCGAGCAGCTGCGTGGGGCCGAGACGAGTGTGCGGTGACCGCGGGAGCCGCACCGCACCGAGCGCCCCGGTCCTGGACGGCGCCGTCCGGGCCGGATGTCAGGGCGTCGAGGCGATGATCTCGAATCCGCCCGGGGCGAAGCCCGCCTACAGCATCCGCGTCCGCGTCCCGGGAGCGGCGGCGGCGACCGTCGCGGCGGTCGTGGCTGATGCTCCCGGCACGATCACGGTGCACTCCGACGAGTCGGATCCCGTCGGCGATCGTCACATCACCCTGGACGCCGACGGCGACCCCACGTTGCGCTGGCTTGTCAGTGCGCTGCGCCAACGGCTGGGCGCGGATCTGCTGCTGGCCGAGGACCTGGTCTTCGTCGCCGCGTCCACCGGCAAGCTCGTCCAGCGGGCCTGCGCGGCGACCACGACCAGCCACGACCTGGCGTTGTCCGACGCGGACGCCGACCGACGCGTCATCGACTATCTGGCGGACCATCCCCGCCACGTCGACCGGGTCACCGGCCGTTCCCGCCGGGTGGCGCTGCTGACCGACGCCAGCGCGGTGCTGGACTTCGAGCCGCTCGCCCCTGAGGCCGCCCTGCCGGCGGTCGAGTCCCAGGCGCTGCACCTGCACCTGGCCACCGGCCTGGACGTCGTCCCGCTGCCGGTCGCCGCCCGCGACCCTGCCGATCTTGCGACCGCGATCGGCCTGCTCGCCCCGGGGTTCGCCGCCACCGTCCTGGTCCACACCCACCTGCACCGCGTCGACGCCGCCCGCGCCGCGCTCGCGGCCGACTCCCACCTGCTGCTCGACACGGTCAACGACGGCCTCGCCGTCGCCGCCACCGCCGCGGTGCTGGGCTACCTGCGGGCGCGCGGCATCACCCCGGGCCGCGCCCGCGTGGCCGTGGTGGATCCCGCCCGAGGCGGGGACCTGGCCGGCCTGCTGATCGCGGTCGGCATCGGCGATCTCACGCTTTACGACCCGAT